>CAXUIE010000095.1:5005-6098 GCA_964250825.1 uncultured Acidisphaera sp.
CCCCCGGGGGGGCGGCCGACGCTGGGGGCGGCGCCACCACGGCGCCGAGCACCAAGGCGACCGGCCAAGGCATGTCCGGTCGCAACCACCGCGCGACGGAGGCGACGGCGAGCACGGTGAGGATCACCGCGATCACCGCGCCGCCGGCGATCGGGCGCCAGTTGTCGCGCAGGTCGCGCGGCGAGGAATCGTAGGCCGCATCGAGCAAGGTTGGGGCGACGAACAAGGTCAGCACGAGGTCCGGGGACAGCTCGATCGTTGGCGTGCCGGGGATCAGGGCAAGCCCGCTGCCGGCGATGGCCAGGAAGGCCGGGTAAGGCGCGTCCACCCGCCTGGCGATCGCGGCAAGCAACGCGCCGATCAGCAGCAGCGCGATGGTGATCTCGAACAACGCCATCCCGCATCCTCACCGTGAGAGACGCAGCGCTTGCGCCGCGTCTCGCGGCCGATAGTTTGCCGCATCATGATGCAAACAATGCAAGCCCCTGCGACATTGCCCCCCGGCCGGCGGGTGTATGCGATCGGCGACATCCACGGTTGCGCCGACCGGCTGGCCGAACTTCACCGCCGCGTCGCGGACGACCTGGCGCGGCGTCCGGTCCCGGCGCCGTTGCTGCTCCACATCGGCGATTACGTGGATCGTGGCCCCGACAGCGCCGGCGTGGTCGCTCGCCTGACGGCCGGGCCGCCGGTCGCCGGCGGCGCGCCCGGCAACCAGATCGGCCACCACCCGGAAACCATGCGGCCCGCGCTCGCCGGCGCCCGCGCGGCGGCCCCCGACTGGTTGTTCAGCGGCGGGCGCGAGGCGCTGGCGAGCTGGGGCGTCGATCCGGACGGCCCGCGCGGCGACTGGCTCGCGTCGCTACCGGCCGCGGACGTGGCGTTTGTGCGCGACCTCGCGCTGTGGCATCGCGAGGGCGGCTACCTGTTCGTCCATGCTGGCATTCGCGCCGGCGTCAAGCTGGAGCAGCAGGTTCGGCAGGACCTGCTGACCATACGCCAGCCGTTTCTGACCCACGAGGCCGCGTTCGGCTTCGTGGTGGTGCATGGCCACACGCCGATCGAGGCGCCCGAGATACGGCCGAACCGCATC
>CAXUIE010000095.1:6108-6881 GCA_964250825.1 uncultured Acidisphaera sp.
CCACACGCCGACGACGAACCCCGTCGTCAGGCCGAACCGAATCGGCATCGACACCGGCGCCGTGTTCGGCGGCCGCCTCACCTGCGCGGTGCTGGAGGCCAGCACGATCGGCTTCCTGCACGCCTGAGCTCACCAGGGGATCGTGTTGCCCTGATAGTCGAGATACTTGTGCGTGCTCGTGCCGCGCTCGCGTTCGATCACATCGACGATGCCGCGCGTGCTGTCCTCCACCGAGACCGCAGCGCTTGGGCCGCCCATGTCGGTGCGGACCCAGCCGGGGTGGAATGACAGCACGCTCAGCTTGCGACCGTTCAACCCGGCGACAAAACAGCGGGTGAGCGCGTTCAGCGCCGCCTTGCTTGCCCGGTAGACGGCCCCGTTTCCGGCGTTCATTTCGGCGATGCTGCCCATTCGCGAGGTCATGAACGCGATCGTGCCACCGTCCGGCACCCGGTCTTGCAAGGCGATCGCAAGCTGGACGGGCGAGAGGGCGTTGGTGGTCATGCTCGCCGCGAAGGCTTGCTGGCTGAGCTCGGGCAGCTCCTGGCGCTCGTAAACCCCGGCATTGACGAACACGAGGTCGAGCGCCGTCTCCTCCAGCCGGCCGGCGAGGCCGTCGACCTGCGCCCGATCATCGATGTCGAGCGTTTCGACCCGCAGCCGGTCGGAATGCGCGCGCGCGAGCTCTGTCAGCCCGCTGGCCCGCGCCGGTTCCCGGGCGGTCGCGATCACCGTCCAGCCTCGGCGCAGGAGTTCGCGCGTCGAACCCAGAC
>CAXUIE010000095.1:6891-8275 GCA_964250825.1 uncultured Acidisphaera sp.
CCATGTCTCGTCCCCTTGGTGCGTGCAGCAACCCTAGCCTACTTCACTCGCCGCCGAGATGGCGACCTACGGCGACCTCGCAATCTCCGTCTGACGCAGCCCGCGCGCCAGCGCCAGCGCGCAGGCGCAGAGCGCCGCCATGAGCCAGAAGGCGCTTGCCCCGAACCGTCCGTAAAGCGGCCCGGACGCGAGCGTCAGCGCCGCGGTCATCGCGCCCACCGCGACGGTGCCATAGAACGCCTGCGCCGTCGCGGCCAGGTGCGCCGGCACCAGCCGCACCATGAGCCTCATGCAGGCCAAATGCAGGAGCGCGAACGTCAAGCCATGCAGCGGCTCGACGAGCGCCATGGCCGGAACCCACGCGGTTTCCGCCATAACGCCCCAGCGCAGCACCCCAGCCCCCGCCGCCAACATGGCCGCACCGCCGGACCCGAGGCGGTCGAGCAACCACTGGCCGCACCAAATAAAGACCAGAACCTCCGCGGCGACGGACTCCGACCACAGCAAGCCGGCTACGCCCGGAGTGATCCCTGCGGCTTCCCAGCGGATCACCTCGAAGCCGTCGTGCAGCGCGTGGCTGCCCTGGACCAACGCCGCTACCAGCATCAATCGCGCGAACCAAGGCAAACGCAGCAGCGGCAACACGCCAGCGCGGGCGCGGACGTCCGGGGTCGGCGCAGCCGTCAGGGGCGGCAAGTTGAGGGTCAGAAGTGCCGCCCCGCCGAGCAGGACCGCGTTGAGCCACACCACGACCGTGAGGCCGAAACGGCTCACGGCGAACCCCGATAGGGTCGCGGCCAGGATGAAGGCGGCGGAACCGACGCCGCGGACCCAGCCATATCGAAAACAAGGGCCGCCGCGCTTGGTCTGAGCGAGGGTGAGCGCGTCCGCGATCGGGACGATGGGTGCCAGAACCGACGCGTGCAGGACGCTCACCAGCAGGAGCGGGCGGAACCCGGACGCGGGAAGATAACCAAAAGCGACCGCGGAGGCTGCCGCGAGCAAGCCGAACAGGACGAGGCGCGCGCCCGCGCGATCCGCCAACCGCCCGCCGGCCGGTCCAGCCACAAGTCGGATCGCGGTGCCGGCCGCCAGCACGACGCCGATCCCGTTGGGGTTTAATCCCCGGCTGGCGAGCAGACCCGGAAAGAACGGCGATGCCGCGCCGAACGCCGCGAAAAGCGCGGCGTAGAGCGTGAGATAGCGCGCAAGCAAGCCGCGCGTGGCGGTGGCGGGATCGGTCATGCGCCAGGGGCATGACGGCTGGAGCGTTCCAGCCACGTTACGCTAGGTTCGCGCGATGTCCAACTCATCCCCGCGCCGAGTTGTCCGCCATTGCTGCCTCCTCGCGCTGCTCGCGCTTATGGCACTCGCCTCAGTGGGT
>CAXUIE010000095.1:8285-10486 GCA_964250825.1 uncultured Acidisphaera sp.
CCTGTCTTAATCGCAAGCGCCTGCCTGAAACAGGGGCGCCGAGCTCGGCGGCGTCAACCTTCCTGATCGACAGACGCTGGGCGGCACCGAGCTTCAGCTCAACGGCATTGCTTTGCGCACCTATTCGTTATTGCGCGTCCACGTCTACGTCGCCGGCCTCTACCTGGAGCATCCGACGCACGACGCCGGGGCTATCCTGCGCTCCCCGGAGAAGAAGCTGGTCGAGGTCCGCTTCGTCCATGACGTGAACGCCGCCGACGCGCGCGAAGCGTGGAGGGATGGATTTGAGCGCAACTGCCTGCCGCCGTGCCGGCTCGCTCCGGCGGATGTCGCGCGCTTCCTGGCGGCGGTGCCCGCCATGCGCGCCGGCGACCGGAGCACGCTCTCCTTCATTTCCGGCGCGCTCGACATCACGATCAATGGCCAGCATCTCGGAACCATCACGGACCCGATTTTCGCCGGGGCGGTCCTCGCCACCTTCATCGGGCCTGACCCGCCGACCGAACGACTGAAATCGGGGTTGCTCGGCTTGGCCAGATAGGGCTGGCTGACCGTCTTTGGAGGCAGGCGGATGACCGGGCGCGGAATAATCCATCGCGTGATGCTCACGGGCCTCCGGCTCTTGCTCATGCTCGCCCCCGTTCTCGCTTGCTTCGGGGCCCGCTCGGAGGAGCGGGTGGTCAACGTTTATAACTGGACGGACTACATCGACCCCGCAGCCATCGAGCGATTCGAGGCCGAGACCGGCATCCACGTCCGCTACGACGTCTATGACAGCCTCGAAACCTTGGAAGGCAAGCTGCTCGCCGGGCGATCCGGCTACGATGTGGTGGTGCCGACCAACGAACCCACTTTCTCGCGCTTGATCCGGGCGGGCGCGCTCCAGCGGCTCGATAAATCCAAGCTGCCGCATTTCCCCGGGCTCGATCCGGCGCTGTTGCGGCGCGTCGAGACATCCGATCCCGGCAATCGCTACGGCGCGATCTATCTTTGGGGCACGACGGGGCTCGGCATGATCGAGGACCGGGTGCGCAAGCTGGCACCCGGCGCGCCGCGCGACAGCTGGGATCTGCTGTTCAAGCCGGAGAACGCCAAGCGCATCGCGCCGTGCGGCATCACGGTGATGGACAGTGCGACCGATGTCGTTCCCACCGCCCTTCTCGTGGCTGGGCGCGACCCGGACAGCACGGACCCGGACGACCTCGCCGCCGCCGAGAAGGTGCTTGGCGGCATCCGCCCGTTCATCCGTTCCTTCATCTCGGGCGGGGCGATCGAAGCGTTGGCGTCGGGCGAGACCTGCCTCGTCCTGTCCTATTCGGGCGACATGATCCAGGCCGCGTCGCGCGCGCAGGAGGCGGGGCGCGGATTCGCGGTGCGCTACGTGGCGCCGAAGGAGGGCGCACAGCTGGCCTTCGACATGCTGGCGATCCCGGCGGACGCGCCGCACCCGGACGCGGCGCGCGCGGTCATCGCCTTCCTGCTGCGCCCGGACGGGATGGCCGGGATCACCCACCACGTCCGCTACGCCAACGCCGTCCCGGCTAGCCGGCCGCTGATCCGGCCCGACATCACCGGCGACCCGGCGATCTTTCCGACGCCCGAGCAGATGGCGCGCTTCTTCACGATCAAGGCCGTTCCCGCCGCAGCGGAGCGCGCGCGGAGCCGCATGTGGGCGCGGTTCAAGGCGGGGAACTGACCGCGCTGCTGCGAATCGAGGCGCTCGCCAAGCGCTTCGGCCCCGTTCCGGCGCTGGCCGGCGTCGACCTCGACGTGACGGTCGGCGAGGTGTTTGTGCTCCTCGGCGGCTCGGGATCGGGCAAGACGACCTTGCTCCGCTGCGTGGCCGGATTCGAGCGGCCCGACGCCGGGCGCATCCTGCTGGACGGCGGCGACCTCCTCGCCTTGCCCCCGCATCGCCGTCCGGTGAACACGATGTTCCAGTCCTACGCCCTGTTTCCGCACATGACGGTGGCGGGCAACGTCGCGTTCGGGCTGCGGCAGGATCGGCTCGGGCGCGCGTCCGTTCGGGCGCGGGTGGCCGAAATGCTGGAATTGGTGCAGCTCGGCGGCTACGAGGCGCGCCGGCCGCATCAGCTCTCGGGCGGGCAACGGCAGCGCGTCGCGCTGGCCCGCGCACTCGCCCGCCGCCCCCGGCTGCTGCTGTTGGACGAGCCGCTGTCCGCGCTCGACCGGGGATTGCG
>CAXUIE010000096.1:0-9959 GCA_964250825.1 uncultured Acidisphaera sp.
CCCACGCTCCGGCCCCAGGCGCTGGATCCCCGCTTTCGCGGGGATGACCACGAATAGGTTCGGCTGATGCCCAGCCTGAAAGACCTCCGCACGCGCATCAACAGCGTCAAGTCGACGCAGAAGATCACCGGCGCCATGAAGATGGTCGCCGCCTCCAAGCTGCGCCGCGCGCAGTCGCAAGCCGAGGCGGCGCGGCCCTACGCCGAGCGGATGGAGCGGATGCTCGCCGCCCTCGCGGCGTCCGTGCGCGGCAGCCCCACGGCGCCCCGGATGCTGGTCGGCACGGGAAGCGACCGGGTCAACCTCATCATCGCGGTCACCGGCGATCGCGGCCTTGCCGGGGCGTTCAATTCAAGCATCGGCCGCGCGACCCGCAACCTCGCGCGCCGGCTCGAGGCAGAAGGCAAGACGGTCAAGCTGCTCGCGGTTGGCCGCAAGGGCCGCGATTATCTTCGTCGCGAGCTGGCGAGCAGCATGGTGGGCGACGTCAGCTACGCCGGCAAGAAGCGGATCGAGTTCAGCGACGCGCAGGAGATCGCCGAGCGCGTCACGGCGATGCTGATGGCCGGCGAGATCGACGTCGCCACCATCGTCTACAACCGGTTTCATTCGGTGATATCGCAGATCGTCACCGAAACGCAGCTCGTGCCGTTGCCCATGCCGGAAGGCGAGGCCGCGCCGGAACAGGGCGGCGCGCGCGCGGCGTACGAGTTCGAGCCGGACGAGGAAACCATCCTCGCGCGGCTGCTGCCGCAGAATCTGGCGATCCAGATCTACCGGGCGCAGCTTGAGAGCGCGGCCGGCTTCTTCGGCGCGCAGATGACGGCGATGGACAACGCGACCCGCAACGCGGGCGACATGATCAAGCGCCTCACGCTCAACTACAACCGCGCGCGTCAGGCGAACATCACGCGCGAGCTCATCGAGATCATTTCCGGCGCCGAGGCGTTGTGACGCGGGAATGGCGCGCGCGCTGCGGCCAACACACGAGGAACCCATAATGGCTAGCAACATCGTCGGGCGCATCACACAGGTGTTGGGCGCCGTCGTGGACGTGCAGTTCGACGGCGACCTGCCCTACATCCAGAACGCGCTGCACGCCAAGCTGCAGGACCGCACGCTCGTGCTCGAGGTCGCGCAGGAGCTGGGCGAGCGCACCGTTCGCTGCATCGCGATGGACAGCACCGACGGCATGGTGCGCGGCCAGGAGGTGGTCGACACCGGCGCGCCCATCTCCATGCCGGTCGGCCCCGAAACGCTTGGCCGCATCATGAACGTGATCGGCGAGCCGATCGACGAGCGCGGGCCGGTGAACACCAAGCTGCACTACCCGATCCACCGCGACGCGCCGACCTTCGAGGACCAGGCGACCTCGGCCGAGATCCTCGTTACCGGCATCAAGGTCGTGGACCTGCTCGCCCCTTACGCGAAGGGCGGCAAGATCGGGCTGTTCGGCGGCGCGGGCGTCGGCAAGACCGTGCTCATCCAGGAACTCATCAACAACATCGCCAAGGCGCATGGCGGCGTGTCGGTGTTCGCCGGCGTGGGCGAGCGGACGCGCGAAGGCAACGACCTGTATCACGAGATGATCGACGCCGGCGTCATCAAGCTCGGCGAGAACAACTCGACGGAAGGCTCGAAGGTGGCGCTGGTCTACGGCCAGATGAACGAGCCGCCGGGCGCCCGCGCGCGCGTCGGCCTTTCCGGCCTCACCGTCGCCGAGTACTTCCGCGACGAGGAAGGCCAGGACGTGCTGTTCTTCGTGGACAACATCTTCCGCTTCACCCAAGCGGGTGCGGAGGTGTCGGCGCTGCTCGGCCGCATCCCTTCGGCGGTGGGCTATCAGCCGACGCTCGCCACCGACATGGGCGCGCTCCAGGAGCGGATCACGTCCACCAACAAGGGCTCGATTACCTCGGTGCAGGCGATCTACGTGCCGGCCGACGACCTGACCGATCCCGCGCCGGCGACATCCTTCGCGCACCTTGATGCAACGACCACCTTGTCGCGGCAGATCGCCGAGCTCGGCATCTACCCAGCCGTCGACCCGCTCGACAGCACCTCTCGTTCGCTCGACGCGCGGATTGTCGGCGAGGAGCACTACAACGTCGCTCGCGAGGTGCAGCGTATCCTGCAGACCTACAAGTCGCTGCAGGACATCATCGCCATTCTTGGCATGGACGAGCTGTCGGAGGACGACAAGCTGGTGGTGGCGCGCGCGCGCAAGATCCAGCGCTTCCTCTCGCAGCCGTTCCACGTCGCCGAGGTGTTCACCGGCACGCCGGGCATCTTCGTGCCGGTTGCTGACACGGTGCGCAGTTTCAAGGCGATCGTTTCAGGCGAGTACGATCATTTGCCGGAGGCGGCGTTCTACATGGTCGGCACCATCGAGGACGCGGCGAAGAAGGGCGAAAGCCTCAAGACCGCCGCGTGACCAACGGCGGAATTTGTCCGCCCTATGCATTGCTTTGTAGGGCGGACTTCAATCCGCCACTGGCCGAGGAGCCACGATGCCCGTCTCCCTCGAGATCGTCAGCCCCGAGAAGCTCCTGCTTTCCCGCCCGGTTGACATGGTCGTCATTCCGGCGTCGGAGGGCGAGATGGGCGTCCTGCCCGGGCACGCGCCGATGATCGTGCTGCTGCGCGGCGGCACCATCCGCCTTTACGAAGGCAACCAGGTCACCACGCGGCTTTACGTGGCGGGTGGTTTCGCGGAAATCACGCCCGAACGATGCACGGTGCTCGCCAATGAGGCCGTGGCGGTGGCCGACGTGTCGCGCGCCGAAGGCGAACAACGCTTCCGCGACTCCGAAGCGGCTTACGCGGCCGCTGACAAGACCGATGTCCCGGCGCTCGACGCCGCGATGGATCGGATGCAGTCCGCCCGCGCCATGATCGAGGCGGCCGAGGCCGCCTAGAAGCGATCTGCTGCATTTTGGCCACAGGCGGCGGCTGCCTGACTGCGCTAGGTTCGCGGGCTTTCGCGATTCCGCAACCGATGGCACTCTTGTCATGTTGGCGTTCTGGGCCGCCCGGTCCCGCCGCCCTTCGGCAACGTTACACGCGGACTAGCGCAGCATGAAACACTGGCGCATCGATGATGTCGCCTGGGACCGGTTCGATCCGACCAAGGTGGACCCACAGATCATCACCCTGGTGAGGGCCGCCGCGATGGTCGAGCGGAACGGCACGGACTATGCGCTCTATCTCCATGGCGTGTTCGGCGATGATCCGGAATTCCAGAAAGCCGCGGATAATTGGGCGGTTGAGGAGGTCCAGCATGGCGACGCTCTCGGGCGCTGGGCGATGCTGGCCGATCCGGCCTGGGACTACGGGACGGCGTTCGATCGCTATCGCGCCGGCTACAAGGTCGACATCGATGCGGCCGCGTCGATCCGCGGCTCGCGAAGCGGCGAGCTGATCGCGCGCTGCATCGTGGAAACCGGGACATCCAGCTATTATTCGGCGCTCGCGGATGCGACGAGCGAGCCGGTGCTGCAGCAAATCTGCCGACTGATCGCGAGCGACGAGTTCCGCCACTTCAAGCTGTTCTACGATCACCTGCGGCGTTATCTCGCGCGCGAGCGGATCGGCGTGCTGCGCCGCTTGCGCATCGCCGCCGGCCGGGTCGGCGAAACGGAGGACGACGAGCTCGCTTTCGCCTACCATTGCAGCAACGAACCCGAGGGCGTTCCGTACGAGCATGAGCGCTGCCGCGCGGCTTATCTGTCTGGCGCCATGGGGCTTTATCGGTTCCGTCACCTCGAGCGCGGCATGGGGATGATCTTCAAGGCGATTGGTTTGCCGCCCCGCGGGCGGCTTTCCGACGCGTCCGCCCGCCTTGCCTGGCGGACGATGCAATGGCGTCAGCGGCGCTTCGCCGCAAGCGTGGCGCAAGCCGAGCCCGCGATGCCCGCCGCCGATGGCACCGAGACCCGGATGGTGGCCTGAGTTTTTCGCCGATGTTTACGCGCCCGCTGGATTGACGTAATCCCGCCCGACGGGAGAAACGGATTAGAGGTGGGATGCGACAGGACGATCACCGGCCGCTGCGGCCGCGTCATTGGGGTCGGCTGCTCCTGTTGCTGCCGTTTGTCGCGACGCTGTGGGTGTCCTCCTATAACCGGGTCGAACCCAGCCTCTTCGGCGTCCCGTTCTTCTATTGGTATCAGCTGCTATGGGTTCTGCTGTGCTCGGCGCTTTGCGTGATCGTGTATCGCGCGGAAGGCTGAGCCGAGCATGAACAGGACCGCCCTGGCTGTCTTTGTCGCGCTGTTCCTGTTCGTCACGGGGCTCGGCTTTTTCGCCGCGCGCTGGCGGCGGGGCGATCTCGACCTGCTGCACGAGTGGGGGCTGGGCGGACGACGGTTCGGCACCGTGGTGACATGGTTCCTGCTCGGGGGGGACCTGTACACCGCCTACACGTTCATCGCCGTGCCTGCGCTGATGTTCGGGGTCGGTGCGCTCGGCTTCTTCGCCGTGCCCTACACCATCATGGTCTACCCGATCCTTTACGTCGTGTTTCCGCGCCTCTGGTCGGTCGCGCACCGGCACGGCTTCGTCACCGCGGCGGATTTCGTGCGCGGCCGCTTCGGCAACCGCTGGCTCGCCCTGGCCGTGGCCTTGACCGGGCTTCTCGCAACCATGCCCTACATCGCCCTGCAACTGGTGGGGATGCAGGTCGTGATCGGCGCGATGGGGGTCGGGACGAGCGGGTTCCTGGGCGACGTGCCGCTCATCATCGCTTTCATCATCCTGGCCGCCTTCACCTATTCGAGCGGATTGCGCGCGCCGGCGATGATCGCGGTGGTGAAGGACCTGCTGATCTACATCACCGTCATCGCGGCCGTGATCGTCGTGCCGCTCCAGATCGGCGGCTATGGCGCAATCTTTGCCAAGGTGCCCGCGGCCAAGCAGCTCCTCGCGTCGCCTCCGGCGGACAGCCTTGGTTCGTTCAGCGCCTACGCGACTCTCGCCCTCGGCTCCGCGCTTGCCTTGTTCCTGTATCCGCACTCGATCACCGGCATCTTGTCGTCGTCGAGCGCCAGGGTGATCCGGCGCAACGCGGCGATCCTGCCGGCCTATTCGCTGGTGCTCGGATTTCTTGCCCTGCTCGGCTTCATGGCGGTCGCGTATGGCGTGCAGCAGATGCCACAGTTCGCCGCCGGTTTCAGGCGATACGGCAACAATTTCTCGATCCCGGCACTAGTTCTGACCGCCTTCCCGTCTTGGTTCGTCGGCGTCGCCTTCGCCGCTATCGCGATCGGCGCCTTGGTTCCGGCCGCCATCATGTCGATCGCCTCGGCCAACCTGTTCACCCGCAACATTTATCGCGAGTTCATCCATCCGGACTGCACCGACGCGGAGGAAAGCCGGGTCGCCAAGCTGGCTTCCCTCGTGGTGAAGGCGGGGGCGCTGGTGTTCATCTTCGCGCTTGATGTGCCGTACGCCTTGCAGCTGCAGCTGTTGGGTGGCGTTTGGATCATCCAGATCCTGCCCTCCGTCGTGCTGGCGCTGTACACCCGCGTTCTGCACGGCTGGGCGCTGTTGATCGGCTGGGCGGTCGGCCTCGGGCTCGGCACCTGGATGGCGTGGACGCTCGACTTCAAGGCCGCGATCTATCCGGTTTCGCTGTTCGGCACGACAATACCCTGCTACATCGCCCTTTCATCCCTGTTCGTGAACATCGCCGTTTCGGCGGTGCTATCGGTGATTTTCAATGCGATCGCCTCCGACCGGCACAAAGACCGGACCGTGGCCGAGGATTACGCCTGACCGGGATTTGAGGAACGGTTCGCCGCTCGCCGGCGTGGCGAGCGCGCGGCAGAAGCTGCTGTTCGGACTGTTGTGCCTGATCTGGGGCACCAATTGGCTGGCGCTCAAGGTCGGCACGGGAGCCGTGCCTCCCGGTTTCTTCTCCGGCACGCGCTGGACGGTCGCGGGCTTGCTCCTGCTCGGCTGGCGCTGGTGGCGCGGCGCGGACAACCGCGTCAACCCTCGCCTGCTCGCGCGCCTGACGATCGTCGCTGGCCTCATGGTGGCGCTGAACGCGCTGATCCAGAATTACGGGCTGCGGTTGGTCAGCAGCGGGCTGGCGGCGGTCATCAGCTCGGCGCTGACCCCGATCGCGCTACTCGGGTTCGGCGTCATGCTCGGGCAGGAACGTTTTACCCGGCGTCAGGCCACCGCCATCGGCCTCGGCGTGTTCGGCATCCTGATGCTGTTCGGCCCGAAGGCGGCGCGGGGCGGCCTCGGTGGGCTCGAGCTGCTCGGCGCGGCCGGCGTGATCGTGGGCTGTCTTTGCTATTCGCTCGGCTCCGTGCTCTGCCGGCCGCTGATGCGCGTCATGGTCCCCGCCCAGGTTGCCACGATGACAAACCTGATCGGAGGGCTGATGCTGCTGCTGTGCTCCATGCCGTTCGAGCCTGGAGCGGCGCGGGCCATGCGGTTCGATTGGGGCTGGGCGGCGTGGGCGTCCTGGTTGTTCCTGCTCGGCCCGGGCTCGCTTGGCGGAACCATCATCTATTTCGCGCTCGTGCGCGACTGGGGCGCCGGCCGCGCTGGCACCTACGCCTTCGTCACGCCGGTGATTTCCGTGCTGCTCGGCGTGTTCGCCCTCAACGAGCGGGTGGATGTCGCCGATGTCGCGGGGATGCTGTTGATGCTGGCCGCGGCGGGTTTGGCTCTGCGGCGCGGATAGATTTGCGGTTTCCTGTCCGCTGTCTTGGGAGGGTCAGCGGAGCATTGCGGGAACCGATCACCACGCCACCTGTTGCATACGTGACCATGTTGTAAGGAGAGATTGAATGATGCGACCGATGCGTTGGGCCTTGCTTGGGTCGGCCCTGGCGGTGATGCCGCTGGCCGCCTGCAGCACCGCCGACAAGGCGGCGACCGAGGTGCAATCGGCAGCGCAAGCGCAGGTCAACCCGACCTTGTCCACGACGGATACGAACTTCATCAACCAAGCTGCCGCCGGTGGGCTTGCCGAAGTGCAGTTGGGCGAACTCGCGGCGAAACAGGGCGGCACTCCGGCGGTTCGGCGATTTGGCCAGCAGATGGTGCGCGATCACACGCCTGTGAACCAAGAGCTGATGCAGTTGGCGCAATCGAAGCAGCTCTCGCCCTCGACCACGCTCGACGCCCCGAACCAGCAGACTTACGACACCCTCAACGGGCTGCGCGGCCGGGCTTTCGATGCGCAATACCTGCAAGGACAGCTGACGGCCCACCAGGACCAGCTGACGCTGTTCCAGACCGAAGCGCAGACCGGCACGGACCCGCAGGTGAAGGCCTTCGCGGCGAAGAACCAGGGCCTCATCCAGCAACACGTCGACGAGTTGCAGCGGCTAACGGCGGCGCACAGCGGCACGCGGCGGCACAAGGCGCAAACTCAGTCCTAACTCCACGACGCAGCGGCGCCCCGAAACGTCCGCTGCTCGTTAGCTTGCCTACAATGCGGCGTAGCGTTCCACGCGAACCGTGCTCAAAAGCGCGTCCGGCACCAGGAAGGGGTTTGCGTTCATGCGGGACGCGAACTCCGCGAGGCTCAGGCGCTTATCGAGCGTGCCCGACGAGAAATGCACCAAGCGCTGCTCTCCCAGCTCGAATCGATAGTGGAACGGGCGCGCATTGAACGCAGTGTACTCTAGCCTTTCGCAGGCGCGAAGAAGCCTTGGTTCCGTCGCAAGCACGTAAACGAGCGCGTCCTGGTCGCCGTTCGTGTAAAGGCCGTAGCTGGCTTCATCCCACCACGCTCGCACCCGCGCCGGGTCGACGGCAAGTGCTCGGTCGAGGATCTCGAATGCCGCGTCGCACCGGCGCAGCAGGAACTGTCCTGACGAAATCCATGTCCAGGCTCCCTCGTTGACCGGGCTCTTGCAAATCACCAACGGGCGGGGGTGCGCCGCGAAATAAGGCCGCAGACGCCATGCGAAGTCGGTGAAATACGCGTCGTCGTCAAGCCAGAACACGGCGTCATAGCGCCGCAGCCTGTCGCGCACGGCGCGTAGTTTGTTGAAATGTCCGCCCTCGCCTTTCGGCGTGAGCGTCAGATCGAAGATGTAATCGACATCGTTGAGCTCGGCGAACAGGCGATGGTTGACGAATGAGTTGAATCGGAGGTGGTCGCACCCGCTGACGACGCAGATGTCGGCTGGATCCTTGCCTCCGTTCCGACCGCGTTGCGTTCTCTCCCGCCGTCCAGTCCAACCACGTATCCAGGGCGGGAAACTACTCGCGGCCGACCGCGGTGTTTCGGAGTCTGCTGCTGTCATGGATTGGGCCGTCGCGTCAGCGAGAAGCCATGCCCACCGGGGGACTCGAACCCCCATGCCATACGGCTGCGGATTTTAAGTCCGCTGCGTCTACCATTCCGCCAGGCGGGCGCGCGGAGGCAATCACTGCGCGATCTCCTTGGCGATGTCCAGCGCCCGGCGCAACAACGTCTCGCTCGCCTCGGGCGTGCGGAACGCGCTGTGCGCGGATAGTGTGACGTTCGGCAGTGACACGAGCGGATGGGTGGCGGGCAGCGGCTCGGTGTCGAACACATCGAGTGCCGCGTGCCCGATTCGGCCCGCGCGCAGCAGGGCGATCATCGCGGCCTCGTCGACCAGCGCTCCCCGCGCGGTGTTGACGAGGATAGCCCCGGGCCGCAGCCGGGCAAGCTGTTCTGTCCCCAGAATGCCGCGCGTCTCATCCGTGAGCAGCAAATGAAGCGACACGACATGGCTCTCGGCCAGCACGGTCTCCAAGGGCGCGAATGTCACGTGATCCGCCTGTTTCGGCGTTCGATTCCAGGCGAGCACCCGCATCCCGCTCCCATGCGCGATCCGCGCGACCTCGGCCGCGATGCCGCCGAAACCCACGAGGCCAAGCGTCTTGCTGGTGAGCTGCATCCCTTCGCTGCGCAGCCAGGCCCCGCGCCGCATCGCGCCGTCCATCGCCGCGAGGCCCCGCGCCGCGGCCCACATCAGCGCGACGGTGTGCTCGGCCACCGCGGTGTCGCCGTAGCCCTTGATGGTGTGAACGGTGATGCCACGCGCGGCCAGTTCGTCCGGGTTCATGTAGCTGCGGGCGCCGGTGCCGAGGAAGATCACGTGCCGAACATCGGGGCAGCGCCGCATCACCTCCGTGGGCAGGAAGGTCCGGTCGTCGAGCAGGTAACCGTGGCCGGCGAGCAAGGCCGGGAGGTCCTCCGGCGCGACATGGTCCTGCTGGTGGACCTTCACGGGCGGGTCGTCCGGGCGCAGCACGCGCTCGAAGATCGCGGCCAGTTCCGCGGTGGCGTCAACGAACAGTCCCCTCATCGCGATCTCCGCCCGTGCCCCGCCAGCCTGACCAGTCTGTGCGACGCCGATTGCCTCGGCAACCGGCAGTTCGGTATCAGCGGCCGCGATGTCCCGCGCCGCTCCCGCCCTGGTCCAAGACCGGCCAGCATCGCGCCTCCGCCGCGCGCTTGCGTGGCGGCTGCTTCGATGGGTGGTGATCGTCGCGATCTGGGGAGCTCTCGCGATCGGCGCGGCTTCGCTGTGGTTCGCTTGGGACTTGCCCCGGCCGGAGGCCGCCCTCGACGCCTCACGTCGGCCCGGCCTCACCTTGGAGGATCGCGGCGGCCACGTCTTCGCGAGCTATGGCGACTTGGTCGGCGAGCCGCTTCGCTTGGCCGACCTCCCGGCTTACTTGCCGGCCGCCGCCGTCGCCGTGGAGGACCGGCGTTTCTACGCGCATGGCGCCCTCGACCTCGTCGGCATGGGCCGGGCCTTGGCGGTCAACCTTCGCGCGGGCCATGTCGTGCAAGGCGGTTCCACCATCACCCAGCAGGTCGCCAAGACACTGTTCCTGACCAACGCGCGCAGCGTCCGCCGCAAGGTGCAGGAAATCCTGCTATCGTTATGGCTCGAACGGCGTTTCACCAAGCGGCAGATTCTCGAGATATGGCTCAATCGGGTGTACTTCGG
>CAXUIE010000096.1:9969-10431 GCA_964250825.1 uncultured Acidisphaera sp.
AGGCGCGGAGGGCGAGCTGCGCCGCGTCGCGTCGCGCCTGGTCGGCCCCATCGGCGAGGGCGAGGGCGCCCGCTTCAAGAGCTGGGGCCGCACGATCATCCTGGCCCTGCTGCTGGACATGATGGCGAACCCGGACCTCGCGCCGGAGGACAAGACGCTGCGGAGGCGGGGGGCCCCCCCCCGCCCCGGCGCCGGCCGGGGGGGGCCGCGGCGGCGCGGGTCTATTGCGGCGTTTCCGCCCGGCGCGTTTCGCTTTGGCAGGCGGCGGTCATCGCCGGGCTGCCGCGCGCGCCGTCGCGGTTCAACCCGCGCGTCAACCCGGGTGCGGCGGCGGCGCGGGCGCGGGAGGTGCTCGCCGCCATGGTCGATACAGGCGCGCTGAGCGGGGCCGAGGCGCAGCGGGCCGCAGCGCAGATCGCCTTTGCTCGGCACCCGGAGGGTCAATCGGGGTGGTTCGCGGAC
>CAXUIE010000097.1:0-406 GCA_964250825.1 uncultured Acidisphaera sp.
GACATGTACCTCGCCCGGGTCGCGGCGATGAACGGCGGGGTGTCGCAGGACGCGCCGGCGCTGACGGTGAACCGGCTGTGCGGCTCCGGGCTGCAGGCGATCGTGTCCGCCGCCCAGAGCATCACCTTGGGAGACGCCGAAATCGCGATCGGCGGCGGCGCCGAAAGCATGAGCCGCTCGGCCTACATCGCTCAAGGGATGCGCTGGGGCGCGCGGATGGGCGACACGGCCATGGTGGACATGATGGTCGCCGCGCTGCACGACCCGTTCCACAACATCCACATGGGGGTGACCGCCGAGAACGTCGCCGCCGAGCACCAGATCACCCGCGCCGACCAGGACGCGCTCGCCGCCGAAAGCCACCGACGGGCATCCAACGCGATCAAGGAGGGCCGCTTCAAGCAAC
>CAXUIE010000097.1:416-4283 GCA_964250825.1 uncultured Acidisphaera sp.
TCAAGCAACAGATCCTGCCGATCACCTTGAAGTCGCGGAAGGGCGAGACGGTGTTCGACACCGACGAGCACCCGCGCGACGATGCTTCGGCCGAAGGCTTGGCCAAGCTCAAGCCGGTGTTCCAGAAGGACGGCACCGTCACCGCCGGCAACGCGTCCGGCATCAACGACGGCGCGGCGGCGGTGGTGCTGATGGAGGCCGGCGAGGCGAGCCGGCGCGGCCGCGAGCCGCTCGGCCGGCTGGTGGCCTACGCCCATGCCGGCGTCGATCCCAAGGTCATGGGCATCGGCCCTGTCCCAGCGACTCGCAAGGCGCTGGAGAAAGCCGGGCTCAAGATCGGCGACATGGACGTGATCGAGGCCAATGAGGCGTTCGCCGCGCAGGCTTGCGCGGTGAGCAAGGCGTTGGGGCTCGACCCGGCCAAGGTCAACCCGAACGGCTCGGGCATCTCGCTCGGCCATCCGGTGGGCGCCACCGGCGCCATCATCACCGTCAAGGCGCTTTACGAATTGGAGCGGATCGGCGGCCGCTACGCCCTGGTCACCATGTGCATCGGCGGCGGCCAAGGCATCGCGGCGATCTTCGAGCGGGTCTAAGCCCGGCTAGCGGACAGCCAAGAAAGGGAGGGTGCAATGGTCAAGGTGAGCGTGCTTTACCCGGCGGGCGAGAACGCCAAGTTCGACATGGACTATTACTGCAAAAGCCACATGCCGATGGTTCAGGAAAAAGTCGGCCCTGCGCTCAAGAGCATGGCAGTCGAGCAGGGGATGGCCGGCGGGACGCCTGGCGCGCCGCCCGCCTACGTCGCCATGGGCCATCTCTACTTCGACTCGGCCGACGCGTTCCAGGCCGCCTTCGGGCCGCATGCGCCGGAGATCATGGCCGACATCCCGAATTACACAAACATCCAGCCGACCATTCAAATCAGCGAAGTGAAGCTGTAGGGAGAGGCTTTTCTGCTCCGCTCCCGCTTGCGGAAGAAGGTCGGGGTGAGGGTGAGCCGTGTAACCCATCATCTTAGCCTTCTCCCGGAGAAGGGGAAGCTTCACGCCTTGGCGAAAGGGCAGCCGAGGCGCTCCAACGACAGGAACACGTCCTCGGCCGGGATGTGGCCCACCATCTTGTAGTAGTCGAACGGATACTTCGATTCGCCCGGGGTCTTTACCTGCCACACGTAGGTGTCGTGGATGAACTTGCCGTCCTTGCGGACGGAGCCGTGCCCAAAGATGGGATCATCGGTGGGCATGGCCTTCATCCGCTCGGCAACAGCCTTGCCAGAGGCCTTGGCCTTGTCGAGCCCCAACGCTTGCGCCGCCTTGAGAATATGCAAGGTCGCTGAATATGCGCCGCCCTGGAACACGGTGGGCTTCTTCTTGCTCCCCGTCGCCGCCGAGAAACGCTCGGAGAACTGGCGCGTGCCGTCGTTGAGGTCCCAATAGAACGCTTCGGTGAACAGCACGCCCTGCGTGGTCGGCAGGCCGAGCGCGTCGACGTTGCCGATGGTGAACACCAGCGCCACGATCTTGGTGCCGGCGCCGGTGACGCCGAACTCGGCCGCCTGCTTGATGCAGTTCGTGGTGTCGTCGCCCGCGTTGCCGAGGCAGATCACCTTGGCCCCGCTCGCCTGGGCCGAGATCAGCGCGCTCGAGAAGTCCGTGGTGCCCGGAAACGCGTAATACGTGCCGCCGATCACCTTGCCGCCGCTCGCGTCGATCGTCTCGGTAGCGTAACCCTGCATCGAGTGGCCGCTGATATAGTCGGCCGTGATGAAATACCAGGTGTTGCCGCCGGTCTTGGTCACAACCTCGGCGACGCCGTGCGAGTTGGCCCAAAGATCGTAGGTCCAGTGGATGGAGTTCTCGGTGCAATACTTGCCGGTCAGGTCCGGCACGCCAGCCCCGGTGAACACCACGAGCTTGTCCTTCTGCTTGGCGATGGAGGCGACCGAGATGGCCGCGGCGGATTGCGGCAGCCCGATCACGCAATCGACGCCGTTCTGATCGTACCAGCCACGCGCGACGGTCGTCGCGGTGTCGACCGCCGTCCCCATGTCGCCCACGATCACCTCGGCCCTGAAGCCGGGGTTGGCGCCCATGAAGTCCGCCGCCGCCATCTTGGCGGCCACGAACGAGCGCGGGCCATCATTGTCGGAGTAGGTGCCGCTTTGATCGTTCAGCACCCCGATCCGGTAGACCTGGGCGTCGGCGCGAGCGCGTCGGCCGAGCCACAACGCGGGCGCCGCGAGAGCGGTGCTCCCCAGCACTGTCCGGCGACCAAGCCCACCTTGCTTCATTCGACGCTCCCCTGCTTTCCCGGTGATAGCGGCCTTGGGGCGACTGTTCCAGACGCGTGATTGCGTGCCCGTGCGAGCCGAGGGAGGATCACGAGCAAGAAGGGGCAAGCAATGGTGATGACGGGCGAGGAACTCCGCGAGCGGAACGCATCGGAGGATCGCGGGCCACCCCGGCCCTGGGTGCTGTGCGTTCACTTCGATATCAAGGAAGGCTGCGAGGCCGAGTTCATCGAGAAAGTGACTGTTCCGATCGACGCCATGCGTCACGAGAAATCGTTCCTCAGCTTCTCCATGTGCAGCCATCCGAGCGAGCCGGGCCGCTTCTTCTTCCACGAGATTTGGGAAAGCCGGGAGGAGTTCATGGCCGTGCAGCGCCATCGCGACTACCGCCACGGGTATTACGCGCGGCTGCAGGATCTGCTGCGTTCACCCCTGCTGTTCGACGAATGCTACGAGATGCGCGCGGACTACGCCGTCCACGCGAGGCGCTGACGGGGTCACACCTCAGCTCGGTCCAGGCCCAGCCTTTCCGCGATGCCGTAACCACCCGCGAGTTCCGCCAGCTTGGCGATCGTGCCCGCTTCGACCTCCACGCCGTTGGCGCGGCGGTCCCGCTCCCTTTCGTGCTCGATCTCGCCGGGATAGTAGACTCGGCTGAACCCCTCGGCCGGGCGGGTGTCTTGCAGATAACGGGCAAACTCGCCCACCTCCCGCTTGAACTCGGCGAGCGGGCGGAACGCGTCGACCTTGAAAACCGCCATGAAGCAGCCGTCGTTGTGCCGTCCCGTCGGCTCGACGCCGAAACCGAGCCCGGTGAGTAGCCCGCACAGGATCTCCACCATCACCGCGAGGCCGTAACCCTTGTAGCCCTCGGTGCCGCCGAGCGGCAGCAGCGCGCCGCCCTTGCGGTGCTGCGTCGGGTCCGTGGTCGGCTTGCCGTCCTTGTCGATGATCCAGCCTTCCGGCACCGACTGGCCGCGCGCCACCGCGAGGCTGATCTTGCCCGCCGCCACCGCCGCCGTCGCCATGTCGAGGAATAGCGGCCCGGGGAGATCGGAGGGGACGGCGATCGAGATCGGGTTGGTGCCAAGCCGGGGCTCCGCCCCGCCGAACGGGGCGACGTGCTTGGGCGAGCGGCCGGAATCGGCGGTGATCAGGCCGATCATGCCGGCCTCGACAGCCATCAAGGGATAGCTCGCCAGCCGGCCGATATGGCCTTGGCGGAACACGGTGCAGGCGGCGACATTGCCAGTGCGCGCCTTGTCGATCGTGTAGCGCATCGCCCTTTCGTTGGCGACGTAGCCGAACCCCCAATGGCCATCGACCACGGTGGTGGTCGGGCTTTCCTGCACGATCTCCCAGGGCGCGCCCGGCACGATGTGGCCCGCGCGCACCCGCTCGATGTAGTTGGGGATCATGATGATGCCGTGGCTGTCGTGGCCGGTCATGTTGGCGTCCACGCAGTGACGCGTCACGATCGCGGCCTCTTCCGCCGGCGCGCCGCTTGCGACCAGCAACGCTTCCCCGATCTCCTTGATCCGTTCCGCCCGCAGCTTCGGCATGGTCGCCTTCCC
>CAXUIE010000097.1:4293-10401 GCA_964250825.1 uncultured Acidisphaera sp.
GCCTTCCCTCCTCTCGCGCTTCGCCCGAGATCGGCCACCTCGTCGGCGCCCGGACGCGATAGGGGCCACGCTCCGATCGGGTGGCGCGCCGCGCTGCCCGACGACGCGCGGCCCGCGAGCACGCTTGTGACGATCACGGATGAGGTTGGGTGCGGCGCGTCTCAGACGGCAGGTAATCGGTCGAAGCCATCAGCGACAACCTGCGCGGCACGGCCGCGGCAGTCAACACGGGAGCGCTGCTTGCGTCATTGCTGTTGGCCGCCGAGCTGGCCTGAGACTTGCCGAAAGGGCAAAACGGCCCGACGGCTTGGATGCGGTGGTCGCCTTGGCTACATTGCTCCCGTTACGGGCGAAGGAGTGACGAATGCCGCGCTACGAGTATCGATGCGACCAATGCGGCGGCTTCGCCGAGACCCGTCCGCTCGCCCAGTACGCCGACCCACAGCCTTGCCCATCCTGCGGTCTGCTAGCCGAGCGCGCGCTCACCGTCCCGCAGCTCGGGGCGGGCACGAGCGAACCGGCATCCCTCGGAGCTTCGATGCCCGCAAGCGGCGGTCGGCGTCATTTCGGTGGCTGCTCCTGCTGCGGCGGCAGCTCGGGCTTCCGAGCGGACCCGGTTGCGGCTGGCTAGATCGGCGCGACCGTCGCCGCCAGCACCCGACAAGTTTTGTCGGCGCGCATCTCTTCCACTGGGCAAGGAATCGCCACCTAGTTAGCGAAATGTCATACCGATCCGCAGCGACGCTCTCACCCTTATCGCCCGGCGCCCTCGCGCAGCCGATCAAGACCGCCATCGCCGAGACGGTGGTCGCCCTGTTCAACGACCGGGAGCGGGGCGAGAAGCCGGTCGCGCGCCGACCCGACGGGCTGTTCGGCCCGGCCTCCGTGGTATGGCGTGTGCATGGCGACGTGACTTCCATGATGGTGGGCGGCTTGGCGGGGCTGCTGCTGCAGATGCTTCACCCGGCGGTGCTCGCGGGCGTGTGGGACCACTCGAAGTTCCGGTCCGACATGCATGGCCGGCTGCGGCGCACGGCGCGGTTCATCGCTCTCACCACGTATGGCGGCCGGGCGGAGGCGGAGGCGGCGATCGCCCGCGTGCGCGCCATCCACGACCGCGTCCGTGGCGTGTTGCCCGACGGGACGCCCTATGCGGCGAACGATCCCTCCTCACTGGCGTGGGTTCACGTGACCGAGACGACCAGTTTTCTCGAGGCGTGGGTCCGCTACGGCGAGCCCGGCATGTCGGCGTCCGACCAGAACCGGTATTTTGCCGAGATGGCGCGGGTCGGCGAAGCGCTCGGCGCTGATCCGGTCCCGCGCAGCAAGGCCGAAGCGCGAGCGCTGTTGCAAGCCATGCGGCCTCGGCTTCGATGCGACGCGCGGACCCGCGAGGTCGCCCGGCTCGTTCTCACGCGACGCGCGCCCCAGCGCATGGCGGAGCCCGTGCAGGCGTTGACCGTGCAGGCCGGCGTCGACCTGCTGCCGCCCTGGGCGCGGCGGATGCATGGTCTGCACACGCCCGCACTCGGCCGCCCCATCATCCGCGCCGGCACGTTCGGGGTCGCGCAAACGCTGCGGTGGGCGTTCCGGTAAGGCGGCCATGACCGATGATGCGCTGATCGACGCGCGGTTCCCGTCGACTTGGATCGACTGCCGTTCAAAACCAGTTCGCCTTGTCCACTATGTTGCGCAGCGCGCCCCCGCTTGCGAACGCGCGGCAGTTGTCGAGAATGATCCGGAAGCGGCGGTCATCGAGATGCGGGCCGTAGCCCGCCACGTGCGGCGTGAGGAGCACGTTCGGCGTAGACCAGAGCGCGTGGTCGGGCGGCAGCGGCTCCGCCTCGAACACATCGAGCCCGGCGCCGGCGATCTCGCCCACGCGCAGCGCCGCGACGAGGTCGTCGAGTCGGGTGGTCATGCCGCGGCCGATGTTGATGAAAAAGGCCGATGGCTTCATGCGCCCGAACCGCGCGCGATGCATCAAGCCCTCGGTCGCCGGCGTATGGGGCACCGTGAGGATGACGAAATCGGCGCGCGGCAGCAAAGCGTCCAACATGTTCGGCCCATGCATCTCGGCGACCCCCGGCGGAGGCGCCGTGCGGCGCGCGTCCGTCCCGAGCACGGTCATGCCGAACGCCGTCGCGAGCCGCGCGGCTTCCGCGCCGATGCCGCCTAGGCCCACGATCAGCGCTGTCGCTTGCGGCAGATGCACGACGCCCTGGTTCTCGGGCGGCTTCTTCCATTCGTGGCGCGCTTGCTGCGGGATGTAGCGGTGCAAGCCGCGGGCGAAGGCCAGCACGAAGGCCATGATGTGCGCGCCGATGTGGTCGTCGAAGATCTCGCGAAAGTTGGTGACGGTTACCGGATGCCGGATCAGCTCCTCATAGTAGTATCCCGCCGGCGGCGCCGCCTGCGGCGCTTGCAGCCAGCGCAGATGCTCGGCGCGAGCGAGCAACGCGGGTGGCATCGTGCCGAACGCCGCGTCGGCGCTCGCGATCGCGTCGGACGCCTGCCGCTCGTCCTCAGCGACCACCAGGTTCAAGTCAGGCATCGAATGGCGAATCTGGCGCGCCCAGTCCCGCGTCGTCTCGGTCTGCGGCGGCAGCATGAGGAAGGTGAATGACATCCGCTTCTCCGCTCACTTCTCGCAACGGCTCTCCCTTGTCGGAGGATTCGGTGTTCACCGCGGCCGCCGTTGCTACATTTTCACTTATTCGGGCGACACGACGTGCCAGAACGCGGACGGAAAGCCGCGGCGGTCCACTTTGAGCACCTGCCGCGCGATCACCGGCCGGGCGCCCTGGCAGCGCCATTGATAGATCGAGGCGTGCCCGGTCGCGACCGCTGGCACGACGCTCGAATCCGGGTTGTCATGACAGAACGCACGCGCGCCTTGCCCGGGCTCGCGGCTCACGGCGGCCCTCTCGTCGCAAGGGATGTTGGCGCCATAGCTGCAGGCGAGCACCCGTCCGCGATCGCCTCGCCAGGTCGCGCGCTTGAACGCGGCGAGCGGCGCGTCGGCCGGCGCGTCCGTGGCGCGCATCAGCGCGTGAGCGATCCAATCCGGCACGGCCTCGCCCGTGTAGCGCGCGTCCGGCCGGTCGATCGTGCCCACGGCGGCGCAGTAGGCCACTGGGTCGCCGAACGTCGCCGCGCGGGCCGCAACGGGGAGTGTCGCGAGGAACAGCGAGAGGCCGAGCGCGCGCTTCATCGGTCGGTCAGCCGCAACTCGATGCGGCGATTCCTGGCGTAAGCGTCGGGCGTGTCGGCGGTGTCGAGCGGCTGGTTGTCGGCGAAACCGGTCGCGGCCAGGTGATCGGCCGGAACGCCCTCCAGGATCAGCAGCTTGACCACCGTGATCGCCCGACCCGCCGAGAGCTCCCAGTTCGAGTTGAAATTCCCGCGGGTCACCGGCTGCTTGTCGGCGTGGCCGTCGACGCGAAGAATCCAGTTGACCCCGGCGGGGATCTCCTTGGCGATGTCCTTGATGGTGTGCGCGATGGCGCGGATCTGCTCGGCTCCCGCCGGGGTGATCTCGGCGCTGCCGGCGGGGAACAACACCTCGCTTTGAAACACGAAGCGATCGCCCACCACCTGAACGCCGGGCCGGTTGGCGAGCAGATCGCGCAACCGGCCGAAGAACTCGCTTCGGTAGCGCTGCAATTCCTCGACCTTGGCGGCGAGCGCCACGTTCAGCTTTTGCCCGAGATTGGCGATCTGCACGTCCTTGTCGCGGCTGGCGCTCTGCGCCAGGTCGAGCGCGTGGGCGACGCCGGCAAGCTGCGCGCGGAGCTGTTCCACTTGCTCCGTGAGCAGCGCGATCTGCGCCCGAGCGCTGTCACCCAGCTTCTTCTCGTCCCCGAGCTGCGCTTCCACCGCGGCGCGTCGCTGCTGCTCGGTGGTGGCGCGGACGGCCGCGTCCTGCGCCTGCCTCTCGAGCTCGTCGCGCAAGGCGGCCAAGGCGCGCGACTGCTCGGCGAGCTTGGCCAGATCCGACAAGCGAGCCTCGATGGTCGCCTTGTCGGCTTGCACCGTGCGGTCGGCTTCGGCGAGCTGCTTCTGCATGTCCGCCAGTTGTCGCCGCGCGTCGGCGAGGTCGGTCGCGACCCTGGCGGTCGCGGCGTTCGCGGCATCACCCTTGGACGTCGCGGCATCGAGCCGCGTCTGCAGTTGGGCCGCGCGCGCGGCGGCTGCCTGCATTTGAAGATTGGCGTCGCTGAACTGGGCGGTTATCCGGTCGCGCTCGGCCTTGAGCGCGTCCCGATCCGATGCGGCCTGCGCCGCCTCCGCCCGCAACGCGGCGAGCTGGCGCGCCAAGGTGTCGCGCGCCGTGTTGGCGCCTTGCAAGTCGCGGTTCAGCTGGGCCACGGAGGCGGTCAGCTCCGACGAGCGGCCCCGTTCCAACGACAGCTGGTCGGAAAGCTCGGCGAGTTGCCGGTTCAGCCGATCGAGGGCCTGATTGCGGCCGGCGAGCACCACGGAAAGAAACGCCTGCCCCAGCACGAACACGAGCAGCACGAAAATGATGACCATGACCAAGGTGGACAGCGCGTCCACGTAGCCGGGCCAAGCTTCGAGCCCGTTGCCGCCGCGACGGCGAAGCGGCATCGGCATCGCCTACCTCGGGTGTTCTTCGGCGAGCGCGGCGACCGTGCGCGTCAGGATGCGCAAATCGTTGCGCAGCTCGGCCGTGCTCTGGGCGCGTCCCTGCTCGGATTCGGCCAGCAAACGTTGCAAGTAGAGCTCGATGGTGCGGAGATGGCCGCGCGCGGCGTCGTCGAACCCCGCATCGGGGCGGTGTTCGCCCAGGCGGCGGAGCGCGGGCGCCATCGCGGAGTGGCTTTCGGCGATGCGGACCATGAGCTGCTGGTTGCCGCGCATCGCGTCCGACAGCGCGCCGATCCGTTCCGTGAGCGACATCACCGCCTGGTTCGCCTGGAACCGCCCCTCCTCGCCACGGGCGATGACGCGTTGCAGGTTCTCCATGTTCTCGGCGGTCTGCTCGAGCAAGGCTTGCACGTACACCGGAATGGAGGCGTCGCCTTCCGAGAGCGCGCCGCTGGAAAGGTGCGTGAGGCCGGCGAGCCATTCCTCCAGCTCGTTGAAGAAGCGGTTTTGCGCCTGCCCCGCGGTGAGGTCGAGGAAGCCCAGCACCAGGGCGCCCGCCAAGCCGAACAAGCTGGCGGAGAACGCGGTCCCCATGCCGTGCAGCGGCCGCGCCAGGCCCGACTTCAACTGCTCGAACATGGCCGTGACGTCGCCCGAGCCCACCGACATGCCGCCGATGACGTCGGATACCGCCCCCACGGTTTGCAACAAGCCCCAGAAAGTGCCGAGCAGGCCGAGGAAGATCATCAGCCCCGTCATGTAGCGGGACAGCTCGCGGCCTTCGTCGAGCCGGGAGGCGATGCCGTCGAGCAACCCGCGCATCGCGGCGGCCGAGATCATGAACCGGTTCGGCCCGTCGCCCGACCGGGATTCGCGCGCGGCCAACATGCTCGCCATGGGTGCGAGAAGCGTCGGCGGACGTAGTCCGGCCAGCCGCACGCGGGCGGTTTGCCACGTCCTGAGCCACATGACCTCGGGATTGAGGCCGATCACCTGGCGAAGGTTCCAGATGACCCCGAGCAGCAGAACGAACAGGATGAAACTATTCAGCAGCGGGTTGTTGGTGAACGCGAGAACCAGGACGGGCGACAGCAGCCCCGCGACCACCGCGACCGCGACCAGGAAGCCGAGCATCCGGAACAGGTATCGTGTCGGTCGGGTCACTTCTTCGCCTCGGCGCCGCTGGTGCCGAGCGCCGCCACGTCCACCCGGTCGGCGGGTCCTTCCGTGGCGGATTGCCCGAGTGCGCGCACGTAGATCTGCGGCGACGGGATGCCGCTTTCCAGCAGGACGCTGCGAACGGCGAGGGCGCGGGACAGCGACAGCCGACGCGGCGTGGACAAGTCATCCGGCGAGCCGGCCGCGTAGGCGGTGACGTTGAAGCTGGCGCCGGGGACGAGGGGGTGCTTCTCGGCGTAGGACCGAATGCTGGCCTCCGACTCCGGTGTCAGATCGGTGCGCGTGGGGGTGAACAGCACGCGGATGCCGGCCCCTGTC
>CAXUIE010000098.1:0-1522 GCA_964250825.1 uncultured Acidisphaera sp.
GTTCTGCTGTTCATCGTTGTTGCCTTTGTTGGGCGTGATCCCGGAGTTCCAACGGCCGGCTGGTCCGGCGGTTTGGGCTGACGTTCCCACGTCACCGATGCGTGTTGAGCACCATTCGCGCTATGCCTGCGTCAGCACCCAGAACAGGCAGGCCGACAGCAGAATAGTGATCGGCAAGGTCAGCACCCAGGCGAGCACCATGCCCCGCACCGTGCCCCACTGCATGCCGGAGCCCGCTCCTACCATGGTGCCAGCGACGCCGGATGACAGAATGTGCGTCGTGCTGACGGGCAACCCGCTGTAGCCGGCCGTGCCGATCAGCCCGGCCGCGACCAGCTCGGCCGAGCCGCCCTGCGCCGGGGTAAGGTGCTTCTTGCCGATCCGCTCGCCAATGGTGGTGACGATCCGCTTGTAGCCGACCATGGTGCCGGCACCGAGGCAAAGCGCGCTCAGGATCCGCACCCACCACGGCGCGTATTCGACCGCGCTGCGCATCTTGCCGCGTATTTCGCTGGCCTGCTTCTTCTCGGGCGGCTGCGCCTGCTTGTGCTCGGCCACCAGCTTCAGCTCGTCGTTCATCCGGTAGATGTCGTCGCGGACTGCCGAGCGCTCGCGATCGGGGATGTCGGACAGCGTTTGCAGGCTGCCGAGCCGCCGCGAAAGGCTTTGCGCCGCTTGGACCGCCTGCGTCTTCTGGTCGTCGCCGTATTGCTGGATGAGCGGGGCCGCCGCTGACGCCGCCTGCGCGACCTCGGACGGTCTCACGCCGGCGTAAAGGTTCAGTGTGTATTGCGCCGGCAACACGCCGATCACCGTAAGCATGATCAGGCCGATGCTTTTCTGGCCGTCGTTCGAGCCGTGCGCGAAGCTGACGCCGCCGCAGGTGAGGATCAGCAGGCAGCGGACCCAGAGCTTCGGTGGTTCGCCCTCCTTGGTGGGCTCGAACAGCCGTCGATCGCGAATCACCATGCCGGCGACCTTGAATAGAACGAAGGCGCCCACGAAGCCGAGCACCGGCGAGAACAGCAGCGCGCGGATCACTCCCCAGACCTGGCTCCAGTCCACCCCCTGGCTCGCGCCGCGCCCGACGATGAGCGCGTCGGCGACGCCGATGCCGATCAGCGATCCGATCAAGCAGTGCGAGCTCGAGTTCGGAATGCCGCGCCACCACGTCGCCAGGTTCCAAAGCAGCGCGGTGACGAAGATCGCCATCAGCATTCCCGTCGCGGGATTGCCGTTGGGTGGGGTCAGCACGTCGGGCGGCAGCAGCTCCACCATGGTGTAGGCGACCGCAACGCCGCCGAGCAGCACGCCCAGGAAATTCATGGTTCCCGACAGGACCACCGCGACGACCGGCTTGAGGGAGTGGGTGTAGATGACGGTGGCGACCGCGTTCGCCGTGTCGTGGAACCCGTTGGTCGCCTCGAAGGCGAGAACCAGCACGAAGCAGAACACCAGGACGGCGAGGGAGCCGGTGGAGGCGGGAATGACGTTCGCGAGCATGGCGGCGTAACGATCGTGC
>CAXUIE010000098.1:1532-8571 GCA_964250825.1 uncultured Acidisphaera sp.
GCCGGATGCCTTGTCATCAATAGATCATGCTACGCTCACCACAGATCCTGCGCGACCGGGAGAGGATTGCCTGGTGGCTATACCACCCGCCCGCTCTCCGGCTCGATCAGGTGCATGTGGTTCAGATCGACCGAGAGTGGCAGGCGTTCGCCGGGAACGGCGTGAGTAGCGGGATCGACCCGGGCGCAGACCGGCGTGCCGTCCACGAGGAAATGCACCATCGTCTCCATGCCCATCGGCTCGACCACGTCCACCGGCGCTTCCACTCGGGCGACGCCGGGCTTGGCGTTGTCTTGGTGCTCGAACAGGTGCTCGGGACGCAGCCCGAGCACCATCTCGCGATCCTTGAACGGGGCGTAGCGGTCGCGCCGGGCCGGCGGTACGGCCAGCACGATCGCGTCGTTCAGGCGCACCCGCAGCCCGTCCGCGCCGTTCAGCACGCGGCAGGGGAGGAAGTTCATCGCCGGGCTGCCGATGAAGCCGGCGACGAAGCGGCTGGCCGGGTTGTGATACAGCTCCTGCGGCGGGCCGACCTGCTCGATCCGGCCGCCGTTCATCACCACCACGCGGTCGGCCAAGGTCATCGCCTCCACCTGGTCGTGCGTGACATAGACGGTCGTGGTGTTGACGGTCTGATGCACCTTCTTGATCTCGTAGCGCATCTGCACGCGGAGCTTGGCGTCCAGGTTGGACAGCGGCTCGTCGAACAGGAACACTTTCGGGTTGCGCACGATGGCGCGTCCCATCGCGACGCGCTGGCGCTGGCCGCCGGACAGCGCCTTCGGCTTGCGTTCCAGGAGTTCGCCGATGTCGAGGATGCGCGCCGCGTTGTCGACGCGCCGCTTGATCTCGTCGCGCCCGAACTTCCGCAGCTTGAGGCCGAACGCCATGTTGTCGAACACGCTCATGTGCGGATATAGCGCGTAGTTCTGGAACACCATGGCGATGTCGCGGTCGCGCGGTGGGACGTCGTTGACCACGCCGCCGCCGATCCAGATCTCGCCCGCCGTGATCTCCTCAAGCCCGGCGATCATGCGCAGGGTGGTGGACTTGCCGCAGCCGGACGGGCCGACAAGGACCACGAACTCGTGGTCCTGGATCTCGAGATCGATCCCCTTCACGGCCTGCACGTCGCCGTCGTACGACTTGACCACTTTGCGGACCGATACTTGCGCCATGCTCGCTCAGCCCTTGGTGGCGCCGGCGGTGAGTCCGGCGATGTAGTAGTCCATCAGGAACGCGTAGACGATCACCGGCGGGGCGGCGGCGAGCACGGAGCCGGCCATGATCTTGCCCCATTGGAACACGTCGCCGCGCACCAGGTCGCTGATGATGCCGACGGTGAGCACCATCTGGTCCATCGAGTAGAGATACGCCATCGGATACAGGAACGCGCCCCAGCTGATGGTGAACGCGAAGATGGTGGCCGCGATGATGCCGGGCATGGCGACGGGAATGAAGATTTGCAGCAGCATCTGGATGTAGCCCGCGCCGTCGATCAGCGCCGCCTCGTCGAGTTCCTTCGGGATAGAGCTGAAGTAGCCGATCATGATCCAGGTGCAGAACGGCACCGCGAGGGTCGGATAAACAAGTGCGAGGCACCAGACGTTGTTGATCAGCCCGATCATGCCGAGGATCTGGAACAGCGGAATGAACAGCAAGGAGGCCGGGATCAGGTAGGTGAGGAACACGCCGGTCGCGAGCACGGAGCTGCCCCAGAAGCCCAGGCGCGCCAGGCTGAACGCGGCCATCACCGAGATCACCATCGAGACCACGACCGTCACGACCGTGATCATCACGGAGTTCAGGAAGAAGTGCTGGAAGTTGGAGGACGCCATCAGCTCGGTGTAGTTGCTGAGCGTCGGGTGATGCACGATCCAGGGATTGCCGGCCTGCGCCGAGATCTCGCCCGACGACTTGAAGCTCGTCATCACCGTGTAGAACGGCGGCACCAGGAACATGATCACGAACACGACGAGCGCGGCATAGCTGCCCCATAGCGCCCAGCGCCGCTGCGCCGCCAGGCTGCCCCCGCGCCGTCGCGTGCCGGAAACCGGGACGGCCGTGGCGGCGGTGGTGCTCACGCGGCGACCTCCTTGCTGCGCTTGGTGACGCCGCGCAGCACGAAGAAGGCGGCGATCGCCAGGATCGGGAACATGAACAGCGACACCGAGGCGCCGAGCGGGATGTCGCCCGACTGGATGCCGACGACGAACGAGTACGTGGCGAAGATGTGCGTCAAGTCCTGCGGGCCGCCGGCCGTGAGGATGCGAACGATGTCGAAATCCGCGAACGTCACGATGAGGCTGAACAGCACGGTGATCGCGATGATGTTGCGCATCATCGGCAGGGTGATGAAGAACAATTTCTGCGCCACGCCGGCGCCGTCGATGGACGCCGCTTCGTAGAGCTGCTCGGGCACGGATTTCAGCGCCGCCAAATACATGATCATGAAGAATGGCGTGCCGAACCAGACATTCACGGTCACGACGCAAAGCCGCGCGATCCAGCCCTGGCCGAGCCACGGCACGCTGGCGAAGCCGAGTTCATTCAGGATCCAGTTGAAGGCGGAGTAGGACGGGTCGAACAGCCACCACCAGCCGAGTGTGGACATCGCCAGCGGGATAACCCAGGGCACGAGCAGGAGGCCGCGCCAGATGCGCTGGTTGCGCGACGGGATGTTGTGCATAAGGTGGGCGAGGATGAAGCCGAGGAGGGCCTTCAGCACGACGGCGGTGACGGCGAAGAAGCAGCTCTGGAACACGACGAGCCGGAACGTGTTGCGCTTCAACAGGAACGCGAAGTTGCCGAGGCCGACAAAGCTCGTCATCCGCTTGTTCAGCATCGAAAGATAGATCGCGTAGATCGCCGGATACACGACCAGGGCGGCGATCAGCAGGATCAACGGCAGGCACAGCAGGAACGCGGTCGTCGATCGCCGACGGGCCAGCCGTTGGAGGCCGTTGCCGCGGCCTCTCGCCCGGGTTGCGGCTGGAAGAACATCAACCGGTATGCTGGTTCCGTCAGCCATCTACATGGTCTCCCAGGAGGGCTTCCCGATCAGCGGGCGAAGCCCTCGAGCTCGTCTTGCGCCCAGGCGACCACCTCCTTGATCGACTGCCCCGATTGCAGCTTGGACATCATGGTCGGCATCGTGCCGCGGTTATAGATCTGCACGGCGATGTCGGGGGGCGCGGGGAACGCGGCGATGTGCGGCTGCTCGTCGTGCGACTTGCGGATCGGGTAGTTGAACACCGTGCCCGTGGGCGGCCCCACCTCCGCCCAGACAGGGAAGTCGAGCATGGACGGGAACGGTGGCAGGTCGTAGCCGTCAACGACCGTGACGCGCTCCTGCACCTTGTCCTGCTGCATCAGGTATTCGATCAGCTCCTTCGCCGCCCCTTTGTTTTGCGCGAACGACCAGACGCCCCAGAAGAAGGGCAGGTACGGCATGAACCGCCCCTTGGGGCCGGCCGGAGCCGCGAAGGTCCAGCAATCGGCCGCCACTTGCGGCGCGTCGCGCTTGGCGACCGCCCAGGCGGAAGGCGGGTTCCAGATCAGCGCCGACTTGCCCGAGATCAGTGCCCGGTTGTTGGATGCGTCGTCGAAGCTCGTCGCGTCAGGCGGGAGAACCTTGGCAAGTTTCGTGCCGTGTTCCAGGACCTGCCGCACCGCGTCCGAGTCGACGGTGATATCGCCCTTGGCGTTGACCAGCTCGGCGCCGTAGGCGCGGAACAGCGCGCCAGCGAAATCGACAGAGTCGGAGGTTTGACCCATGCCGATCGCGAACGGCATCCCGGCCTTGGAGCAGGCCTCGGCGGCCTTGAGGTGGGCGTCAAAGGTCCAGCCGTCGGCCGCCGCCGCGTGCTCCTCGCGCGCCGGATACATCGCCACCACGTCGAGGCCGGCATGCTCCTTAAGCACGCTGATGCGGCCGCACGGACCCTTGTTCTGCGTGCCTACGCTGGTGGGCACCGCCAGCCAGTGCCCTTTCACCCGTGCCAGGTAATCGCAAACCTGGTTGGGTTGCCCGAACTTGCCCGAAAGCCTGCCCATGACATCGTCCATCGGCGTCAGCTTGTCGGCGTAATGCTGCACTTCCCAGGTGGGGAAGGCTTGGATGTCGTGTCCGGTCCCGGCCTGCGCTTCGGCGGCCAGGGTGAGCAGATTCTTCAGCCCGACGGAGGTGATGAAATCGAGCCGCACATCGACCTTGTTCTGGTCCGCCCAGGCCGCGACCTGCTTGCGCATGATGGCGTTGCCCGCCGGCACCCAATGGTCCCACAAGCCCACCGTGAGCTTGCCGGCGGCCCCGGCCGCGCGGATGTGGACGAGCGGCAGCGCGCTGGCCGCCGCACCGAGCTTGAGGGCGGCGCGACGCGATAGACGATACTCCGTGGACATGCCTGGACGCCCCTTGCGCCGCGCGGTCCGTGCCGCCGGCTGTTCAACCCCGGCCTTTGGCCTTTGCGCAAGGTTAGGGGCTTTCCGGTGCGGGGCGCAACGGAGGCGGGTCCGCCGGCGGCGACGATTGCCGCGAATTCATCCGCTCAGGCGAACGAGCGCGCCGCTTGCAGCACCCGGTCAATGAACCCGCCGGCGCTGCCGAGATAGGCCGCGGGATCGGTCAGGCGCTCGACCGCCGCGCGGTCCAGCCGCGAACTCACCTCCGGTTCCTGCGCGAGCGCGTCGGCCAGGCTCATGCGGTCGGACAACGCCCGGTCGCAAGCGTGCTTGACCACGTGGTGCGCTTGGCCGCGGCCGAGATGGGGTGCGAGGCCCATCATCACCGCCTCCGCCACGATCAGGCCGCCGGTGGCCTGGAGGTTGCGGCGCATTCGCTCGGGATCGACCACCATGCCTTCAGCGATGGCGCGGGCGTGCAACAGGGCGCCGTGGGTGAGGACGAACCCCTGTGGCAGCGCCAGCATCTCGGCTTGCCCCCGGCCCGTGCCCCGCTCCTGGTCCTCCGCCATCGCGCCCTGCCTCACGGGAACCAGCGCCTGAACCGTGCGCGCCGCCGCCAGCACGTATTCGCTCGCGATCGGGTTGCGCTTCTGCGGCATGGTGGATGAACTGCCCCGGCCGGCGACATACGGTTCGCTCACCTCGGCGATCTCGCTTTGCGCGAGCAGGATCACGTCCGTCGCGATCTTGGCGAGGCTGCCGCACACGAGGCCGAGAAAGCCCACGGCCTCGGCCAGCGCGTCGCGGCAGACGTGCCAGGGCGCGGCGGGCGCGGCGAGGCCGAGCTCGCCGGCTAGCGCTTCCATCACCGCGATGCCCTGTTCACCGAGCGAGGCAAGCGTGCCGGCCGCGCCGCCGAACTCGACCTGCTCGACACGGGGGCGAAGCTGATCGAGCCGTCGCACGTGCGCGACGAGCGGCTGCAGCCACGTCGCGCATTTCAGCCCGAAGGTGATCGGGAGCGCGTGCTGGAGGTGGGTGCGCCCGGCCATCACCGTGCTCCGGTGCCGGTCGGCTTGCGCGGCGAGCGCGCGGACGATGGCCAGCAGCTCGTCGCGGACAAGCAGGAGGCCGTCGCGCGCCTGGAGCACCGTCGCGGTGTCCATGACGTCCTGCGTGGTGGCGCCCCAATGCGTCCAGCCGCCATGCGCGCCGGCCGCGCGCGACAGCCCGGCGACCAGCCCGACCACTGGGTAGCCCACGTTGCGCGCGCTGGCGGCGAGCTCGTCCGTGCGGAGGCTGTCGATGCGGGCGGCGTTGGCGATCGCGTCGGCGGCCTCGATCGGAATGACGCCGAGATGCCCTTGCACGCGGGCGAGAGCGGCCTCCACATCGAGCATGCGCGTGAAATAGGCGCGCTCGTCGAACACGGCGCGCATCGCGTCCGAGCCGTAGAGCGTGCCCAGGATCGGGCTGTCGGCGGGGTTGACCGGCATGGCGCTCAGATGTCCAGGAACACGGTCTCGCCCGGGCCTTGCAAGCGGATGTCCATGCGCCAAGTGTCCTGGCCGGCGGGGCGGGCGACCACCGTCGCGCGCCGGGCCGGGTCCTCGATGGATGCGAGCAGCGGGTCGATCTCGTTCAGCGTCTCGCCCTCGAAATAGGCGCGGGTCGCCAGGCCGCGCAGCAAGCCGCGCGCGAAAATCCGCAGCGCGATGTGCGGCGCCTGCTGCGCGTTGCCCCGGCCCGGCAGCGGGCCGGGCTTGAGGGTGGTGAAGCGGAACATGCCGTTCTGATCGGTGCCGCACCGGCCGAAGCCCGAGAAGCGATCGTCGGCGGGCGGATCGGCCTGCCAGATCTCGACACAGGCATCCGCGACCGGCTCGCCCGCGCCGTCCTCGATGCGGCCGATCAAGGTCAGGGGCGTGCCTGTCGCGCCGAAGCGGGTGAGGTCGGCCCAATCCTTGTCCTCCAGGAGATGCCAGTATGGGCCGATCGTCTGGCTGGCGGTGGTCATGTCAGTGCTCCATCGGCGTCGCTTGCCGGCCGCGCAGGATGACGTCGAAGCGGTAGCCCAGCGCCCAATCCTCGCGGCCGATCGCCATGTCGAGCCGTGCGACCAGCCGCTCGCGCGCGGCCGCGTCGGGGATTGACTGGTAAATCGGGTCGAGCTCCAGCAGCGGGTCGCCGGGAAAATACATCTGGGTGATGAGGCGGGTCGCGAAGGCCGGCCCGAAGAACGAGAAGTGGATGTGGTTCGGCCGCCAGGCGTTGGCGTGGTTCGCCCACGGGTAAGCGCCGGGCTTGATGGAAACGAAGCTGTAGCGACCGGCGGCGTCGGTGAACACGCGGCCCGCGCCGTGGAAGTTGCTGTCGAGCGGCGCGTCGTGCGTGTCGCCGGGATGCTGATAGCGGCCGGCGGCGTTCGCCTGCCAGATTTCCACCATCGTGTCCGGCACCGGACGGCCCTGTTCGTCGGCGATGCGGCCGGAGACGATGATCCGCTCGCCGAGCGCCGGCTTGCCGTCCAGCACGCTGAGGTCAGCCAGGGAGCGGAACCGCTCGGGGGAGAAGCGGGGGCCGGTGGTCTCCGTGACAGTCTGCGGCAGGGATTGAAGGGCCTGGCCAGGAT
>CAXUIE010000098.1:8581-10401 GCA_964250825.1 uncultured Acidisphaera sp.
GGATGCCGGAGCCGCGTGCTGCGGTATCCGGCCACGTCGTAGGCGGGGTGGGTGCCTGCTTGATGGGGCTGGAACGGGTCCATTCGTTTGTCCTCCGAAGCGCCCTCACCCCGGCCCTCTTCCGCGAAGGGAGAAACGGGGTGACGGAACCTTATCAGCGGCCGGGGCTAGGCACGCGTCAATCCCAGCGCGCCCGCTCGCCGATCAGGTGAAGGCCGCGCGCGGCCTCGTCGGGAGGAACGGTGACAGGCCGGCCGCGGCACGCGGTGATCGCCCGCGCGTAGAGCGTCGTCGCGTCCGGCGCGCCGACCAGATGCACCACCCCGCCGCGCGGGGTGGCTTTGCGCACTTCATGGCCCACCAGCAGTCCTTGGAGATAGGCCGGCGCGGCGCCCTCGCTGAGCCGGCCGGCTAGGGCAAGCGCCCGCACGCCGAACAGATGGTGGAGCAGTCCGCCGTCGTCGGCCGAGCGCGCCACCCCTCCGTCGAACGCGTGCAGATCGATGGGGCCTTCCCGCACCATGCGGCCGAGCGCTGGGGCCAAGCGCAGCGCGGCGAGCGCCTCGCCCGTCATCCAGGTGGAGAAGCCGGCGATCCGGCCGCCCTCAATGCGCGCCCACTTCGATTGCGTGCCGGGAAGGCAAGCGATGCCGCGCTCGCCGATCAAGGGCAGAACGCCGGCGAGGCGCGCTTCTTCACCCCGCATCACCTCCGGCACGCCGCCCTCGTCGGTGGTGGCGAGGCCCGGCACCAGCTTCACCTTGGCCCAGGCGAACGGCACGTCTACCAATCCCTCGGCAAGTTCGGCGGCGGCGGCCGGGCAGGGGAGAAACGCGGTTTGCAGCCAGCCCTCGCGCGAGCCGATCATGCCGGCGAGGACGACACGATCCTCGCCGGCGGCGAGCCACGGGCCGATCTCCTCGCGCAAGGCTTCGGCGAAGCGGCCGTTCTGCACGCGCGTGACGCCGCGAGGGCCGGTGCGACGGTCCCGGATCGCTCCGTCGCGGGCGAAGCGGAACGCGCGAAAGCTGGTCATCCGCCATTCGACGCCGATCATTGCCCCTCCCTTATCCTTCGTCGGAGGCGAGCAAGGAGGCGTTGCCCCCCGCCGCCGCCGTGTTGACCGAAACGGCGCGCTCCTCGGCGAAGCGATACAACGTGATCGGCCCGCCCGCCTTCGGCCCCGTGCCGGAAAGCCCCCGGCCGCCGAAGGGTTGCACGCCCACCACGGCCCCGGTTTGGCCGCGATTCACGTAAGCGTTGCCGACGCGCAGCCGCTCGACGATGCGGCGCTGGGTGGCCTCGATCCGCGAGTGCACCCCCAAGGTCAGGCCATGGCCGGTGCCGTCGATCGCTTCGAGCAGCGCGTCAAGCCGGTCGGGCGCGTAACGGACAACGTGGAGCACCGGCCCGAACACTTCGCGCCGGAGCGCGGCGGGGTCGGCGATCTCCAACGCGCGGGGCGCGAAAAAGCAGCCGTGCTCGGCGCCGGGCGGTAGGGGGAGAGTGAACAGGTGCCCCGGCTGTTCCGCCGCATACGCAGCAAGGCTCGCCCGGGCGTCTTCGTCGATCACCGGGCCGAAGTCGGTCGCGGGGTCGAGCGGGTCGCCGATCACCAGCATCTCGGCGGCGCCCCGCAGCATGGCGAGCACCCGTCCGGCGACCGCATCGGGCAGGCACAGCAGCCGGAGGGCGGAGCAGCGCTGCCCGGCCGAGCCGAACGCGCTCGCCAGCACGTCGCCCACCACCTGCTCGGGCAAGGCCGAGCTGTCCACGATCATCGCGTTGATGCCGCCGGTTTCGGCGATCAGCGGTAGGAG
>CAXUIE010000099.1:0-10387 GCA_964250825.1 uncultured Acidisphaera sp.
CGACAGCGAATCATATCAAATCGCGTCGGGGAAAGAGTTATGCAAAGGTCTCTCTTATAGTTCGCAACTCGACGAGCTTAAGAAGCTTAAGCGAGACGCTAGCGTCGAAGTCTAGCGCTTCGCCTAAGCTTCAACGGGATCACGGTCGCACTCCTAACGGCTGAGCTCCTTCGTCATCGCCTCGAGCCCCCCCAGGGTAAGCGGGAACATCCGGTTCTCCATCGCTTGGCGGACGATGCCGATCGATTGGGTGTAGTGCCAGCTCTCCTCCGGCGTCGGGTTGAGCCAGGCCGAGCGGCGATAATGCGATGTGAGGCGTTGCAGCCACGCGCTGCCGGGCTCGTCGTTCCAATGCTCGACCGAGCCGCCCTGCATAAGAATCTCGTATGGGCTCATGGACGCGTCGCCGACGAAGATCAGCTTGTAGTCCGGCCCGTAGGTGCGCAGCAGCTCCAAGGTGCCGAGCTCCGTTTCCTGCCGGCGGCGGTTGTTCTTCCAAACCCGCTCGTAGACGCAATTGTGGAAGTAGAAATATTCAAGATGCTTGAACTCACCGCGCGCCGCCGAGAACAGCTCCTCGCAAACGCGGATATGGTCGTCCATCGAACCGCCGATGTCGAGGAACAGCAGCACCTTCACCTTGTTGTGCCGCTCGGGGACGAGCTTGAGGTCGAGCGAGCCGGCGTTGTTGGCCGTCGAGCGGATCGTGTCGGGCAGGTCGAGCTCCGTCGCCTCGCCTTGGCGGGCGAAGCGGCGCAAGCGGCGCAGCGCGAGCTTGATGTTGCGGATGCCAATCTCGACCGTGTCGTCCAGATCCTTGAACTCGCGCTTGTCCCACACCTTTACCGCGCGGCGGTGCCGGCTTTCCTCCTGGCCGATGCGGACACCCTCGGGGTTGTAGCCATAGGCGCCGAATGGCGACGTGCCGGCGGCGCCGATCCACTTCGATCCGCCCTGATGCCGGCCCTTCTGCTCGGCCAGACGCTGGCGCAGCGTTTCCATCAGCTTTTCGAAGCCGCCCAGCGCCTCGATCTGCTTCATCTCTTCAGGCGTGAGCAGCTTTTCCGCCATCTTGCGCAGCCACTCCTCGGGCAGCTCGCGCGCGAGCTCGCCCTCGGGCGATTCGAGTCCCTTGAAGAACTCCCCGAACACGCGGTCGAAACGGTCGAGGTGCCGCTCATCCTTCACAAGGGTGGAGCGGGCGAGATAGTAGAAATCGTCGAGGTTGTACTCCGCCACGCCGGCCTGCACAGCGCCGAGAAAGGCGAGGTACTCGGTGATCGAGACCGGCACGCCGCCCTTTCGCAGCGCGAACATGAACCCCGCGAACATGGCTCAGCCTTTCCGGCGCGCGAGGAACGCCAGGCGCTCGAACAGATGCACGTCCTGCTCGTTCTTCAGCAGCGCCCCGTGCAGCGGCGGGATCACGACATGGGTGTCGCGCGCCCGCAGCACCTCGGGCGAGAGGTCCTCCACCATGAGGAGCTTCAGCCAGTCCAGCAGCTCGGACGTGGCCGGCTTCTTCTTGAGGCCGGGCACGTCGCGCACCTGGAAGAACACGGTCAGCGCCTCGCGCGCCAACTCCTGCTTGATGTCGGGATAGTGCGCCTGGACGATGCGCTCCATCGTCGGGCGGTCGGGGAAGCTGATGTAGTGGAAGAAGCAGCGGCGCAGGAAGGCGTCCGGCAGTTCCTTTTCGTTGTTCGACGTGATGAGCACGATCGGCCGCCGCCGCGCGACCACCGTCTTGCGCGTCTCGTAGACGAAGAACTGCATCCGGTCGAGCTCGAGCAGCAGATCGTTGGGGAACTCGATATCCGCCTTGTCGATCTCGTCGATCAGCACCACGACGGGCGTTTCGCTTTCGAACGCATCCCACAGCTTGCCGCGCACGATGTAGTTGGCGATGTCGTGCACCCGCTCGTCGCCGAGCTGGCCGTCGCGCAGGCGGGAAACGGCGTCGTACTCGTACAATCCCTGCTGTGCCTTGGTGGTGGACTTGATGTGCCATTCGATCAACGGATAGCCGAGCGCCTGGGCGACCTCGTGGGCCAGCACGGTCTTGCCCGTGCCGGGCTCGCCCTTCACCAGCAGCGGCCGTTGCAGCGTGACGGCGGCGTTGACGGCGACTTCGAGGTCGCGGGACGCGATGTAACGTTCGGTGCTCTTGAAGCTGGTGGCCACACTCGATCCTTTCGGGATGACAGTCAGGATGATCGGGTCGGAACCGCCTGCCGGCAAGGGCCGACGCTAACTCGGCTTGGCGATCCGCAACCAAGGGTGGCGGCGATGCATGTCGGCGATCAGCGACAGCTTGTTTTCCTGCAGGTCGGTCGAGCGGGCCAGCATGGACGCCCGGTGCACGCGATAATCTGCCAGCACATCGGGCACGTGTTCGCCGCCCAAGCCGAGCTCGGCCAGACGGCACCAGAAATCGTAGTCTTCCCAGCCGAAGCGGACGTTGTCGTAACCGCCGGCCGCCGCCCAGGCCCACTTCGCGACCAAGGCCATGGCGTCGATGTAGTTGCCGTTCACCAGTCGGCTCGGTGTGTAGGGCGTGCTGGCGAACACCGCCTGCTTGTCGCCGAACTGCCGCAAGGAAGGATAAACGAAAGCGGCGCGGCTGCTCCGGAGCCGGCCGGCAAGCACTTCGCAGCAATCGGCGTGCAACCTGTTGTCGGCATCGAGCGGCAGCACGAACGGGGTCTCGGCGGCGGCGAACCCGCTGTTGCGGGCGAAACCGAGGCCGGCGTTGGCGACGTGTCGCCGCACGATGAGCCGGTTGAAGCGGTTGGCATGATGCCGCGCCCAGTCGAGCACGAGCGCGGCCCCGTCGTCGTTGGAGGCGTCGTCGATCACCACGAGGTCGATCGGGTCGAGCGTCTGCGTCCGCACCGATTCGAGCGCCTCGAGCACGAAGCCAGCGTAGTTGTAGACGGGAACCGTCACGGTCACCTCGGCCTCGCCCCCACCGTCGAACTCGAACAGCGTTTCTCCTTCCGGAATGTGCGGCAGCCCGGGGCCGGTATGGTCGCCGCGGCGCAGCGTGAGTTCGAAGGCGCGCGCCCCGGCGGGGCCGCCCTGCAACTCGGCAAGCAGCGCCGCAAGCACTTCCTCCCGCCGGCGCGGGCCAAAGCGCCACAGCGCGTCGTGATAGGCGTTCCGCCCGATCCGCCGCCGGAGCGCGGGATCGTCGATGAGTTGCAGGAGCGAGTGCCGCCATTCTCCTTCGTTGGCGGCGAGGAAGCCGGTTTCCCCGTGCCGGATCGCTCGCGCCAGTGGGCCGCACGGCGAGGCGATCGTGGGCACGTCCACCAGCGCCGCTTCGAAATACTTGAGCTCGCTTTTCGCCTCGCAGAACACGTTGCCGCTTTCGAGCGGGGCGAGGTTGATGTCGAAACGCGCCAGCTCGTCCGGCAGCTCGGGGAGCGGCACCATGTCGCGCCATTCGATCTGCCCGGCGAGATCGGCGAATTCGGGGAATTCGTGCAACAGGACCACGCCTTCACCGCTGCTCCCGTCGCGGAACACGGCAAATCGCGCTTGGGGCCGCTCACGCAGCACGGAGGCGATCGCGCTGGCGGCGACCGCGAAGTCCCGCTGGTGCGTGCGCGAGCCGGTCGCGTATCCAATGCGCACGACCTCGGGAGGCGTCGCACGCCGAGTTAGCGCGCCCAGGCGCGCGCGCGCGTGCGCCGGCCAGTCGAACCCGTTGGGCAGCACCACGGCGGGCCGGCCGATGCTGCGGACGTGCCGCGCCAACTCCTCGGTAGTGCAGACGGTCAGCTCGCACTTGTCGAGCGCGCGGTTGATCATGGCGAAGAACGAGCTGATCGCGCTTTCCGTGGTCCCCGTGGTCCGGATGCCATCGATCGTGTCGATCCGCGCGAGTTCCGGCTTGAACACCAGGTCGTCCACGTCGAACAGCACGCGCGCGCCGATCTCGCCGGACGCGCAGATGATGCCTTCGACGTGCGGGCTCCACGGCACACGCCAAAGCACCACGACCTGCGCCCCGGCAAGCACATGTGGCCCGACCGGCCCCACTTCGGACCAGTCGGCCCGCCAGCCGGCCGCTTCGGCAAGGCGCATCGGGTGAAGCACTCGGTAGTAATGCCCCGGCGTCGTGGGCTCGCCGGAAATGAACAGAATGCGCGGGCGCGCGTCGGTTGCTTCGGGATCGGCGACCGGCTCGGAAGCGGCGACCGGCTCGGGATCGGAGATCGGCTCGGGAGGAGCGCTCTGTTCGGGATGCGCCACAGCCCGGAGCGCAAGCGCTGGCGCCGCACCGGCTGGGTCCGGTTCCGGCGGAACGGCGGGCGGATCCGTCTGATAGCCGGGCGGCGGTTCGGCTCGCGGGTTTGGGCTCCAGGCTTCGCGCGGGCCGGCTAGGGTCGCCTCCTCAACCGGTTTTGCAACAAAGCCGTTGGCCCAGCGTAGCGGCTGCGTCAGTCGCCAGGACCGCGATTTTTCCATCCTGGAAAGCATCTCCTCGCTTTTGGAGAGCATCGCCTCCTTCGTGGAAAGCGCTGCCTCCGTCTCGGCTCGCGCCGCCGCGAGGGCTGCGATGGTGGCCTGAGCGCTGTCCAGTTCCGTTCGCGCGGCACCCACCGCCGCGACGGCCTGCGAGTGCCGCGTTTCAGCTTTGTGAAGAGCCGTCCGGAGCTCGCGCACGGTGTCCTCCGCCTCCTCCGCGCGTCCGCGCCAAGCGGCGTGCGCCGCCATCTCGGCGTCCCGTTGCCGCGCGACCCCGGCGCGCGCGGCGTCGCCCTCCTCCAGGCGCTTTCGCAGCGCCAAGGCGTCCTGCTCGAGGAGGGCGGCCTGGTTGCGGGCCTCGGCCAAGGCCGGCAGGAATGGGAGTGGCCCTGGCTGGGCAGTCCCGGCCCGACGCTTATCCGCGTCCGCTCGCGCCAGCGCCGCTTCGCACTCCGTCCGCAGTCGCCGTTCCGTCGCGAGCTCATGGTCGAGCATCCAGCGTTCGCCGAGCAAGGCGAATCGTTCGCGCAACAGGCCAACGTCGTGCGGCGCCGACACTCGGCAGAGCGCCTGAACCAGCCCGGGCGCTTCCTCGCCGACGGCCAGCACGCCCAGCCCATGCGCGTGAAGGAATTCAAAGCTGGGGTGAGCACTTTTTTGTTCGTCCCAGAAGCGCCACACGCCGAAGTCGCGCTCGCGCACGTTCGTGTCGTGAAACAGCACCACCCCACGGGACGAGAGCTTGGGCCGCCAGGCGGCGAAGTCGTGCGCGACATCCTCGTAGCGATGGCGGCCATCGATATGCAGCAGATCGATCGAGCCGTCGGGCAGGTGGGGCAGGGCGGCGTCGAAGGTGCTGCGCAACAGTCGCGAGAAGCCGCCGTAGCGCGCGTCGTGGAAAGCGCGGAGGGCGGCGAACACGGTTTCGTCGTAGAACCCGGCATGCTCGTCGCCCTGCCAGGTGTCCACGGCGTAGCACCGCGTGTCGAGGCCTCCGGCCAGCACGGCGTCGCAGAACGCCGCGTACGAAACGCCGGCGTGCGCCCCGAGCTCGACCAGCACGCAGGGTTGGGCGGCGCGCACGATCCAGCGCGCGAAGGGGACGTGGCCATACCACGCGCTTTCGACCCCGATCCGGCTCGGGCGCGCGAACAGCGGGTCGAGCGCCGAGGCCAGCAGCGTTTCCAGCACCCCGTCCGATCCGTCGCCCTGACGCACAGCAAGCTGATCCACTCTACCCTCTTTTCCTTGGCGCTCTGCTTCTTCTAGACCAGGTTGCAGCGTTGCCGGAACCGCCGCGCCGCGCATCGCATCGCCGGAGGAGGTGGGGGGATGGAAAGGGGCGCCGTCTGCCTGTTCGCGCACTACGATCCCTCCGGGCGCATCGCCCCGCACGTGATTCGTTACCTGGCGCACCTCGCCGAGTGCGGCTTTCTCGTCCACATCGCTTGCTCGGGGATGTCGCGGCTTTCGCCGGGGGATGCGGCGGCGCTGCGCCAGGCGGGGGCGGTCCCGCACCTGCGGCCCAATGGCGGCCTCGACTTCGGGGCATGGCAGGATCTGCTGCGGGCGGGGTACGCCGCGGACGCCGAAGAGGTGCTGCTCGCCAACGACAGCGTGTTCGGCCCGCTTGCCGATCTCCGGCCGCGCTTCGCCTCCATGCGCGCGCGCGGCCTCGATGCCTGGAGCATGGTGGCAAGCGAGCAGGGCGTGTGGCATCTGCAATCGTGGTTCGTCTGCCTCACCGGCGCCGCGCTCGCCCGCCCCGCCGTCCGCCGGGTGTTGGAGCAGCCATTCGCGGCGATGACAAAGCCGGAGATTGTGCTGCATGGCGAGTTCGGATTGAGCGCGGCGTTTCGCGCGGAAGGGCTCGCCTGCGGGGCCGTTTTCGCCGAGCGGCGCCGCAACCGGCTGCGATGGTTGTGGCCGACCAACCCCATGCATATGGATTGGGCCTCGATGATCGAGCGCGAAGGAGTTCCCTTCCTCAAGGCGGAACTGCTGCGCGACAACCCGATGCGGATCTTCTGGGCCGACCGATGGCCCGAAGTGGTCCGCCGCGCATCGAACTACCCGATCGACCTGATCAGCCGGCATCTCGGCTCGTCGACGCCGAGGCCACCGTTGCCGTGGCGCACGAAGCTGATCTACCTGCTTCTCACTCGCGACAGGGCGGAGGCGCTTCGAGCATTGGCTCGCCACGCGACGGCGCTTGCAAGCCGCCGTCGTTGAAGGCCACGACCGCGGAAAACAGGCCGAACAGCTCCTCGGACTGCATCGCGAATGTTCGGAGTCTGTCGTTGTACGGATTGCGATAACCGGCAAGCCGGTCCGGCTCGTCGAGCAAGGCCGCGATCGCGTCGCGCATCCCTTCATGGCGGCCGTCCATCGGCACGATCGTGCCGTTGACCCCGTCCGTCATGTCTTCGATCGGGCCGCCGCAATCGGTCGCGATCACCCACACGTCGCGCGCCAGGGCTTCACGCACGGTCAAACCGAAGCTTTCAAGCCACTGGGACGGGAACAGCAAGACGTCGATCCCGGCGAAGAACGCGTCCATTTCGTCCTGCCGGTAGGCCGGACGCACGACGATTTCCCCCCGCACCCGCCAGTCCGACGTCTGGATGGAGGCGAAGCCGAGATTAAGCGTGTTGTCGATCAGGGTGAGCTGCCAGTTCGACTGCGGCAGGTCCTCGAACGCCTGCCGGACTAGCGGGAAGCCCTTCACCGCCGGCGTGCCGCCGACATAGCCCAAGCGCACCAGCCGCTCGCCCGGCGGCCGCGGCGGGCGCGGCCTGGACGGCATCCGGACGCCATTCGCCTGAACCCGCAGGCGGGCCGGATCAATGCCGTTCGCGGCGTACAGGGCTGCGTGCGAATGGCTCGGCGACAAGACGAGCGCGGCTTCCCGCAGCCGTTCCGTCAGGAGGCTGAGCCGGGCCGCAAGGAAAGCCCCATTGGGAACACACGCTCGGCAGAGGTTCAGATCGATTTTCTTCTGGAAGCAGTAGCGTCCGTCGCCCTTGACCATGAACTGCCGCGTGCAAAGCCACCACGCGTCGTGCACCGTCACCACATACGGCACGCCTTCTTCGCGGCAGGATTGCAGGATGCTGGTGCCGATGCCTTGGATCGAGTGGATGTGCACCACGTCGGGCTCCACCGCGCGCAAGACCGCGGTGAACTCGGCTGCCACCGCCGGATTGTCGAACGCGCCGATGTCGTCCGGCAAGCCGGGCAACGCGACGCTCACGACGGGCATTCCGTCGCGGTCGTATCGCCGGAGGCCGTAATCTCCGTCCTGCCGGGTCTGATGCGAGGTGAACACGTAGACCTCGGCATCGTCGCGCGCATGGAGCAGGCGCGCCGTCTCCTCGGCGACGATGGTGGCGCCCCCGAAGCTGCGGGGCCAGAAGAAGATGTTGACGCTCAAGATGCGGAGCCGTCCGCCGGGCCGGCGATCGAGACCCGCGACAAGCGGCGCCAACTGGTCGCGCGCGATCGCGGCCGGGGCATAGCGGGCCAACGCCGCCCGGCGGGCCGTCTCGCCGATCCGGGTCCGCAAGGCGCGGTCGGCCACCAAGCGGTCGAGCGCGGCGAACCAGGCATCGTCGTCGTCGGCGAGCAAGCCGGTTTCGCCGTCCCCAATGACCGAGCGGAAATTCGACCGCGGCGAGCAAACGCTTGGCACGCCGAGTATCGCGGCTTCCAGGAACTTGATGTTGCTCTTGGCGTCGTTGAACGCGGTGTCCTCGAGCGGGGCCAGCGCGATGTCGGCATGGGCAAGAAGGCGGAGCCAAGTCCGGAAGTCCTTGGGCGGCGTCCGCTCGATCCGGTCGGGGAACGCGTCCATGATGGGCGGCAGCGTGAGCTCGCCCACGATCTGCAGCACCACCTCCGGTCGGGCACGTAGCAGGCGGGCCAGCGCGGGCGCGGCGATGGCGAAATCCGCGTCGTGCGTCTTGGTGCCGGACCCGTAGATCACCCGCAATTCCGTCGTGGAGCGGACCCGTTCGGCCCGAAGCGCGTCGGCCGCGTCGAGGGTTTCCGCGTCGAGCGCGTTCTCGATGACGTGCGTCTCCTGCACGCCCGCGGCCCGCATGGCGGCGGCCAAATCGGGCGTGGATGCGATCGCGCCGTCACAGGCGAGCATGGCCGTGCGATACAGCCGCGCGCCGGCGAGCAGGTTGGCGCGCGTGGTTTCGTCCAACGTTCGCAGGTTCTTGTTGGCGCCGTAGGTGTCAAGGTCGAAGATCGCGTCATCCACCTCCCAGCGGCTCGGGACGCCAAGGCGGCGCGCCTCGTTGATGAGGTCGAGGATCTCGCGCGTCGCGGGGGCGCGATAGAAGATGACCGTCGCGCAAACCTGCAGCGCCGACAGCGATCCGCCGGTGTCGCGCCAATCCGTCACGGCGCAATCGACGCCGAGGCGGCCGAACATTTCCCGCTTCTGCCAAACGCGATACTTGGCGCATTGCGGCACGGTGAGCTCGGCGATGATGAGGACGCGGGGTGCCAGGATTTCGCCGGCGAGGCAGCCCACCTTTCGGGCGAACACGGTGTCGGGCGTCACGGGAGCCGGCTCCGACGGGAGCGCCGCCGCCGTTCGCCGAAGCCGAACCCGTTTGAGCCGCCGGCCGGCGCGCCCGAAGAGCACGCGGGCGGCTCGCGCCGCTTCGCCCCATTCGGCAGGTCGCAAGAGACCGCGTCGGCTCCGCCCCGGCGCGCCGCCGATCACCCGCAGCGCGACCCGGAGCGGCGCTGTCAGGTGCCAGAACGTGGAATCGTACAGCTTGGCCAGGGTCGCTTCATTCCGCGCCGCCCACCCCAGGAGCGCCGCCGCCCGCTGGGCCTGCAACCGCGCGCTCTCCGCATTGGTGGAGGCGAGGCTGGCAAGCCGGGCGTTCTCCGCCGCTAGATCGTCGTGCGCCTGGCGTAGCCAGGCCAGCTCCGCGCTTGGGTCGCGGGAAGGAGACCCAGCCGGAGGGCGGGGCCTGGAATGACCGGCGCGGGGATCAAGCTGGATCAAACGTTAAATTACCTTCAGGACAGCGCTGCCGACCCGGGTAGCATGGGAGCGATGCAGGTGCCTAGAAGGGACGCCAGGCTGGTCATCGCTGGAACGGTCCGGCGGTCTCCTCCATATCTCGGCCGGAGAATGGAGGTGCGGAAATGCGCTGGTTGATGAGGCTAGTGCTCGGCGTTTGCGCGGCGGTGACGGTGGGCTCGCCCCTGACACCGTCAGCGATTGCCGAACCAGGGACTATGAGCCAAGCCGACCTCATCGAGGCCGTTCTGCCGGCGGTGGTCAACGTGTCAACGATCGCGATGAGCCGCGCGCCGATCACGCGGTCGGCGCAGGACATGTCCTCCGACGAAATCCCCGCCATGCGTGTCGTGCGCGGGTTCGGGTCCGGGTTCATCATCGACAAGACCGGCATCGTCATCACCAACCGGCACGTGGTCGAGAACGCGTCGCAGATCACCGTGACGTTACAGAATAATCTCACCTTGCCAGCTACGCGCGTCGGGCGGCTGAGCCGGGCCGACGTCGCAGTCCTCCAGGTCAAGTCGGACCAGCCATTGCCGACCGTGAAGCTCGGCGACAGCGACACCGTGCGCGTGGGCGACTCGGTGATCGCCATCGGCAATCCGCTCGGTCTCGGCGGCTCCGTCAGCGCCGGCATCGTGAGCGGCCTCAATCGTGATATCCGCACCACGCCATTCGACGATTTCATCCAAACGGATGCCGCGATCAATCACGGCAACTCCGGCGGGCCGCTGTTCAACATGCAAGGCCTCGTGGTCGGCATCAATACGGCGATCTATTCGCCGACCGACACCAGCGGCTCCATCGGGATCAGCTTCGCGCTGCCGATCAACGACGCGAAATTCATCATCAACCAAACAC
>CAXUIE010000100.1:0-10366 GCA_964250825.1 uncultured Acidisphaera sp.
GTGCGTCACCCGATCTACGCGGAAGCCGATGTCGCGGTCGATTGCGCAGACGGAAGCGCGGAGGCGACGGCGGACCGGGTGCTCGACGCCATCCTTGCCTGGCGCGCGCCGACACGGGTGACAGTTCGGCTCCCCTCCGCCGACTACGACGTGGTGATCGGTGATGGGCTGCTCGCCCGCGCGGGCGCGCTTCTCGCGCCGGTGATGCCACAAAGGCGCGCGGTGATCGTGACTGATGCGAGCGTGGCATCCCTGCACCTCGAGCCGCTGCTTGCCGGGCTGGCGCAAACCGGCATCGCCGCGCAAACGATTGTGGTGCCGCCCGGCGAGGGGTCGAAGACGCTCGAAACCTACGGCACAGTTGTCGACGGTCTGCTCGACGCCGAGGCGGAACGGCAGACAACCGTGATCGCGCTCGGCGGCGGCGTGGTCGGCGCCCTGGCGGGCTTCGCCGCCGCGACCACGTTGCGCGGCCTTCCCTTTGTCCAGGTGCCAACCACCTTGCTCGCGCAAGTCGATTCGAGCGTCGGCGGCAAGACCGGGGTTAACACCGGAAAGGGAAAGAACCTGGTCGGGGCGTTCCATCAGCCGCGCATGGTGCTGGCGGACACGGCAACATTGGCCACGCTGCCGGTCCGCGAGCTGCGCGCCGGCTATGCCGAGATCGTCAAGGCCGGGCTGATCGGGGATCGGGCGTTCTTCGAGTGGTGTGACCGGAATGCGGAGGGCGTGACCGGGGGCGACCGCGCGGCGCAAGCGGAAGCCATCCATCGCGCCTGCGCCTTCAAGGCGGCCGTGGTCGGAGACGACGAGCGCGAGGAGAAGCCGAATGGCGGCCGGGCGCTCCTCAACCTGGGCCACACGTTCGGCCACGCGCTGGAGGCCGAGTACGGCTACGGCGGTGGTTTGTTGCATGGCGAAGCCGTGGCAGTCGGCCTGGGGCTCGCGTTCCGGGTGTCTGCCCGGCTCGGCTTCTGCGATGCGGCGGACGCGGAGCGCGTGGTGAGCCACGTGGCCAGGACCGGCCTCCCGGCGGAACTCCGCACGCTCAACCGCCGGTTCTCCGCAAGCACCCTCATCGCTCACATGCGACGAGACAAGAAGATGGCCGATGGCCGGCTGAAATTCATTCTGGCCCGCGGCATCGGCGAGGCGTTCACCTGCGCCGACGTTCCCGGCCAGGCCGTGATGGAGCTGCTGCGCGACGAAGGCTGCGCCGCTTAGCCATCATCGACCGGGTGTCATGCGCGATCCGGCCTTGCCCGGATGGTCGTCTCGCCCGATCTTTGCCGCAGTGCAGCAACCGGAGACGTTCATGCCCTTGAGCCAGCCCGAAACGCGGGAAAAGCTGCACACGCGAACCATTGTCATCAATGGCTATCGCCGGCACGACGGGCTGTTCGACATCGAGGCCGAACTGACCGATCACAAGGCAGGCGGGGCTTGGAGTTCGCATCGCGGCTCCATCGAACCGGGCGAACCCCTGCACGGCATGGCGATGCGCATGACGGTCGACGAGGAGCTGCGCATCATCCGCTGCGAGGCGGCCAGCGACTACACGCCGTATGCGATCTGTTCGCGGGCGACTCCCAACTTCGCTCGTCTCGAGGGTTTGCGAATCAAGCCGGGCTTTCTGCGCGATGCCGCCGCGCGGGTCGGCGGCACCGCTGGCTGCACCCACTTGCGCGAATTGCTGCAGCAAATGGGCACCACCGCGCATCAAACGGTGAACGCGGCCCGCGCCGAAGCGGAGGCGAAGGCGGCGCGAACCGAAAGTGGGCGGGCGCTCAGCCCCGAGGAGATCGACACCCGCGCCGCGGCGAAGTTTGGCGGCTCCGGGCAGATCGTGAATACATGCATCGCCTACGACGAAACCGGGCCGCTGGTGAAGCAACGCTGGCCACACCTCTACAAGGGCGCCAACGCGGAATAAAAGCCCGGAAGCCTCACTCTTCGGGGGGAGCGGCCGCGATCGGAATCTCGCGGGAATCCGGCTGGTCGCCCGTGCCCGGGACACGCGCCTCGTCCTCCAAGCCCTCGCCGCCGAGTTCGGGCTGGCTGTCCTCCCCGTTGATGTAGGGGCGTCGCGCTTGTTGCTGCCCATTCTGCGCCTGAGGCTGCTGCGCGGCCTGGTTCATGGCGTTGAGGATGCGGAAATAGTGTTCCGCATGCTGGAAGTAGCCCTCCGCCATCACGCGATCGCCGCTGCCGGTCGCGTCGCGGCCGAGCTGAAGGTACTTTTCGAAAAGCTGCTGGGCGGTTCCGCGAACCCGCAGATCAGGACCGTTGCTGTCGAACACGTGGTTCCGATTGAGCGGGATCCCGCCACTGTGGTGCCGGATGCTCCCACCGCCGCCACCGCCGCCCGGGCGGTGGTTTCGTCCACGCATGCGCTTCATGTTCATTCGATTGCCGTCGTGCTTTCCTGTTGAAAGCCCACTCCGCAGGTCGGGGCGCGTGAGCACCTCGTGCTTTGTCGGTAAGAAGGCTTTTCCCGTCAACGTTGCTGCTGGCGTGCGCCCCGCCACCGGCCATGGCCGAAGAACCTGCGGGCCGGTGCGGCTGCGCCGGAACCCGCCATCACCGCGGCTGTCCCTGCCGAATGAAAGCTAGCGACCCGTGGCCCCTCTGCCAAACGGTTTTTTTAGGATCGTGATCTGCGGAGAACGAGCGCCCGGGGCAAGCCAGCAAGGTCCGCCGCCGTTCGGGTCACAAAGCCGGACATCCGGGCGAGCACCCCGACCGCCGCGGCTTGGGTCGCTCCGATTTCGATCACCGCCGCACCGCCAAGCGTTAGCAGCCGGTCCAGCTCGGGGACGATCCGCCGGTAGGCGGCGAGGCCATCCGGACCGCCGTCGAGGGCAAGCGATGGCTCATGACAGGCAACCTCGGGCATCAGCCCAGCGAACGCTGCCGACTCGATGTACGGTGGATTGGATAGAACCAGGTCGAATCGCGACTCGATAGAACTAATCCAGTCCCCGACCACGAAAACGGCCCGCCCCGCCAGTCCGAGTGCGGCGGCGTTGCGGAAAGCGAGCGCCGCCACTTCCGGCGATCGATCGACCCCGAGGCCGAACGCTCGAGGGAACTCGGTCAACGCCGCAAACAGGAGATTGCCGGTTCCTGTCCCGAGGTCAAGGACGCGCTCGACCTCGGCGGATGCCGCAAAACAGCCGATGGCCGCCTCGATCAGCGTTTCGCTGTCCGCGCGCGGGATCAGCGTCGCCGGCGAGACCGCCAGGGGGAGGCTCCAAAACTCCCGCGCCCCGGTGATGAAGGCGAGCGGCTCGCGGCCCGCGCGGCGCGCGATCGATGCCGCAAAGCGGGAGCCGTCCAGCGGGGCGGCGAGATCGGCCAGCAACTGCTCCTGACTGAGGCCGAGCACGTGTCCGAGCAGGAAGCGGGCTTCGCGCCTGGGGTGTTCGATGCCGGCGTCGGCGAGCCGCTCGGCCCCGATGCGCAAAGCTTCACGTCGCGTCATCTTCGCTTGGGGGCGGGAACAGACCGTGGCCGCTTGCGTTCGTCAGACATGAGCACCAACCCGAAAACCGACCATCCCGACCAGCACTCCAATGCCGTCAAGGACCCGGACGACTGGACGACCGGGGACGAAAAAATGACGGGCGCGCAAGCCTCGTATCTCAAAACGCTGTGCGAGGAAGCGGACGAAGAGTTTGACGATACGCTTACCAAGGCGGAGGCGTCCAAACGCATCGACGCGCTCAAGGAGAAGACCGGGCGCGGGCGATAGACGCTCGCTTCGCACTACTGCTCCGCGGCCAGGCGGGCCGCCTGATCCTCCGCGGTCAGCGCATCGACAAACTCGTCAAGCTCGCCCGCCATGACCCGGTCGATCTTGTAGAGCGTGAGATTGATCCGGTGGTCGGACACGCGGCCCTGCGGGAAATTATAGGTGCGGATGCGCTCGCTGCGATCGCCGGTGCCGACTTGCGCCTTGCGATCCGCCGCCCGGGTCGCGTGCAACGCCGCGCGCTGCTGCTCGTAGAGGCGCGCCCGCAGGATCTTCATCGCCTTGGCGCGGTTCTTATGTTGGCTTTTTTCTTCCTGCATCGCGACCACGATCCCGCTCGGCGAGTGGGTGATACGGACGGCGCTTTCGGTTTTGTTGACGTGTTGGCCGCCGGCGCCCGACGCCCGGTAGACGTCGATCCTTAGATCGCCCTCGTTGACCTCGACATCCACCTCCTCGGCCTCCGGCAGCACCGCGACGGTCACCGTGGACGTGTGGATGCGGCCCTGGCTTTCGGTCGCCGGCACGCGCTGCACCCGATGCACCCCTGATTCGTACTTCAACCGCGCGAACACGTTACGGCCGGTGATCTCGGCGATGCCCTCCTTCAACCCACCGAGGCCCGTGTCGCCGTATTCCAGGAACTCGAACCGCCAGCCGCGCAGGCCGGCGTATTTCTGGTACATGGCAAACAGTTCGGCCGCGAACAGCGCCGCCTCGTCGCCGCCTGCGGCGGGCCGCAGCTCCAGGATCGCCGAGCGCTCGTCGGCCTCGTCGCGCGGCAGCAAAGCCACCCGAAGCTCGTGTTGCAATTGGGGGATGCGCTCCTTGAGCATCGCGAGCTCGGCTTCCGCAAGCTCACGGAACTCCGGATCGCCGATCATCCCTTCGGCGTCCGCCCGGGCGCGCTCGGCCTCGCGCAACTCGCCGATCCGCCCGACGATGGGCTCGATCTCGGACAGCTCCTTGGAGGCGCGCGCGTAGCCCTCGCCGGAGATCGCGTCGCTCAGGAGGGCGCGCAGCTCGTCCGCGCGGGCGGCGATTCGGTCAAGCTTGAAGGAAAAGCTCATGGGGAAGACGCGGGAGGAAGCTCCGGAAAGTGCAGCAGGCGATCGGCAAGGGCACCAACGGCGATTTCTTGCTGAGCGCCGACCATAAGGTCTCTCACCGGCGCGATTCCACGCTCCCGTTCCGCCTCGCCCACTATGATCGCGGCGCGCGCGCCGCTTTTCCCGGCGCGCTCCAGTCGGCGCTTGAGGTTGCCGCGATAGCCGATTTCCGCGCAGACACCGGCGTGGCGCAATGCTTGAAGTATGCCGATGGATGCGGATTCGGCCGCGTCACCCACCGGAATGACCACGAACCTCCACCGCGGCTCAGGGGCCTCGCCGAGCAGCATGGCAAGCCGCTCGATCCCCGCGGCCCAGCCGACCGCCGGCGTGGGCGGACCGCCCATCTCGGCCACCAGCCCGTCGTAGCGGCCGCCGGCGAGCACAGTGCCCTGCGCGCCCAGCGCTTCGGTGACGAACTCGAAGGCGGTGTGCCCGTAATAGTCGAGCCCCCGAACGATGCGGGGGTTTTCCCGGAACGGCACGCCGAACTGGCCGAGATGGGATTTCAGCTGGTGGTAGAATGCCGCCGCACTCGGGGTAAGGAACCCGCCGATCGTCGGCGCGTCGGCCACGATCGCGCGATCGCCCGGATCCTTGCTGTCGAGGATGCGCATGGGGCTGCGTTCCAGCCGCAGCAGGCTGTCCTCCGACAGCTCCGCCCTGCGCGCCGTGAAGTAGCCGACGAGCGCCTCGCGGTATGCAAGGCGGCTCTCGGCGTCGCCGAGCGTGTTCAGCTCCAGGATCGTATCGGACGATACTTTCAGGCGCGTGAGAATGTCCCAGCCGCAGGCGATCACCTCCGCGTCGGCCAGCGGCTCCGCCGGGCCGATCAGCTCGATGCCGATCTGGTGGAACTGCCGATATCGCCCCTTTTGCGGCCGCTCGTAGCGGAACATCGGCCCGGCGTAGAACACCTTGCGCGGCAGCGTCTGGGTCAGGCCGTTGGAAACCAGGGCGCGGCAGATGCCCGCAGTGCCTTCCGGGCGCAGCGTGATCGGGTCGCCGCCGCGATCGGTGAAGCTGTACATCTCCTTCATCACGACGTCGGAGGTTTCGCCGAGGCTGCGCGAAAACACCCGCGTGTCCTCGAACATGGGCGTCGCCCATTCCTCGAACCCGTAGGTTTCGGCGACCCGCCGGGCGGTATCGATCAAGTGCTGGTGCCGCCGTTGGTCCTCCCCGATCAGGTCGCGGGTGCCGCGGACAGGTTGCAGCTCACTCAAGGTAAACACTTACTAGACACACGTTCCAACCACTGGGCATGCGGTTCTCAACCTCTCTATTTACCGGGAGAAGCTGGAGCCGAGTTCGCGGAAATTGTCGCGTGGAGATAAGCTGATCGCGGAAATCAGTAAGCTTCGAACCCATCAACGACCAAACAATTGCCGCGCAGGCCGGAACCAACAGGATCGCACAAAGGCCGAAGCGTCTGACGAGTGTAAGGCTTGACCGCGCCTCTTTCAACTCTTTGGCATTCTCGGTCACATCCGAGATAAGTCGATCAGTTTTCGCGATCAGCTTACCCCGGTCGGCGGTGATCTCGTAAACTTGTCGAGATAGCAGCCAAAGCGCGTCTCGAGAACCACCCGAATCGCCCGGCCGCTCGATCGGGGGCGCCGGTATCTCGGCACCCGAGCCGCGAGGAGCCCTAGCCATCTTGGGTCCATTTCACTTTGAGCCACTCCCAAGCTCGGATGGGCCGCGACCACTGCGACCTTCTATTGATGCCACGAGCCCGCTGCCGTTGCTGCCCTCACGGATGCCCAACCGATCCGCTAGCGCGCGCGTGGTGCCCTCGAATGAAATCAACCATGAGTCGGGAGTCAAGTCGTAACAGTCCTCGTCGAACATGCTCTCGATCTGTCGACGCACATCATCGGTGCGCTTTGTCGGCACCACGATAAACATCTGCGGCGACGCCAGACAGAGTTACTTCGCCGCCGTCTCGGCCTTGAGCGCCGCCGCCTTGGCTTCCACGAGCTCGACGATGTGGTCGACCATGCTTGCCCCGTTGATCGTGTGGTCGGTCTTGCCCGCCGCGTAGACCATGTGCCGGCCGTTGCCGCCGCCCGTGAGGCCGATATCGGTCATCAGCGCCTCGCCCGGCCCGTTCACCACGCAGCCGATAATCGAAAGCGTCAGCGGCGTTTCGATGTGGGCGAGCCGGTCCTCCAGGGTTTGCACCGTCTCGATTACGTTGAAACCCTGGCGCGCGCAGGACGGGCAGGAGATCACCTTCACGCCGCGATGGCGAATGCCGAGCGACTTCAGCAAGTCCCAGCCGACGCGAACCTCCTCCTCCGGCTCGTCGGATAGGGAAACCCGCAACGTGTCGCCGATGCCCGCCCACAGCAGCGAACCCAGGCCGACCGCGGACTTGACGGTGCCCAGCCGCCGGCCGCCCGCTTCCGTGATGCCGATGTGCAGCGGGTGGTCGCACACCTCCGCGAGCTGCTGGTAGGCGGCTACCGCGAGGAAGACGTCGGACGCTTTGACGCTGATCTTGAACTCGTGGAAATCATGGTCCTGAAGGATCTTCGCGTGCTCCAGCGCGCTTTCCACCAGCGCCTCCGGGTTGGGCTCGCCGTATTTCTCGAGCAGGTGGCGCTCGAGCGAGCCGGCGTTGACCCCGATCCGCATGGAGCAGCCGTGGTCGCGCGCCGCGCGCACCACTTCCCGCACCCGCTCCGGGCTGCCGATGTTGCCCGGATTGATCCGCAAGCAGGCCGCGCCGCTTTCGGCGGCCTCGATGGCGCGCTTGTAGTGGAAATGGATGTCGGCCACGATCGGCACGTCCACCTGCCGCGTGATGTCCTTGAGCGCCAGGGCGCTTTCCCGATCGGGGCAGGAGACACGGACGATATCCACACCCGCCTTTTCGGCGCGGCGGATCTGCGCAACGGTGCCGGCCACGTCCGTCGTGAGCGTGTTGGTCATGGTTTGCACGGTGATCGGCGCGCCGCCGCCGACCGGCACAGGCCCGACATGGATGCGCCGCGAGCTGCGTCGCGTGATCTGCTGATACGGTCGGTAGCTCATGGCTGGGCGGCTCCGGGTTGCGGATGCTTGAGAGGCTTGAATAGTCTCGATCGGCGAGCCGGTGAACCCGGCTATTGCAGCTGTGGATGCGGGGCAGCCGGTTGCGCCGGGCCGGACGCGGCTTGCACCTGTGCGGGCAGCTTGCCGTCCCGGATCACGTCGGGGTCGAGCGGCAGGTCGCGCCGTACCGCGCCCGCCCCGCCCAAAGGCGGAGCGATGACGCCGTCGATCACGAGTTCGGTGCCGCCGGCATTGCCGGTGCTCAGCACCAGGTTGGGCCGGGCCGGCACCGGCCAGCTTTCGCCCGCGTGCAGCACGCGGTTCAAGAGAACCGGGCCGCCGCGCTCGCGCACCTGGAGCCAGCTGTCGGTCCGCGCCCGAAGCACGATCCTACCATCGACGCCGGCTTGAGACGAAGCGGGCGCCGCCGCCGCGGCGAAAGGTGAAGGCTGCAACGTCGGCATCGCCGCCGCAGCAGCCGAGGTCGGCGGCACGGAAGGCATGTCGAGTGGCATCGGCCCTGCCGGCGGCACGGCCGCGCTCGCGGACTCCTGCGCGTGTTCAAGCGGCGGCGGCGTTGGCGGGATGGCCTGCTCCGCGAGCGAGGCAAGCCGCTCCGGCACCGGCTGGACGGCTTCGGCGGGCAGCTTCCCCTCGCCTGAAAGCTGGTACCAACCGGCATAAACCCCGACGGCGAGGACGACGGCGAGCAGCACCGCTGCGCCCGCTGGCAGTCCGCGCTCGGGAAGCGGGGCAGGAAACGCAAGCTCAATCCGGGAACTCATACCGGAACGGGACGCCTTGAACCGCCGCACCGTTCCGTCCGCGTCAAGTCCAAGCGCCGCCGCATACGCGCGGAGAAAGCCATACACATACGCCGGGGCGGGCAGATCACCGAGCCGCCCAGCCTCGAGCGCTTCCAGGTATGACAGCCGAATGCGTAAGCCCGCCGCGACGTCTGGAAGCATCCAACCCAGCCGTTCGCGGGCGTTGCGCAATTCGGCACCCACCCCGGAGGGGCCGGACGCGGCGCCCCCCCCGGCAGCGCCGGAAGCAGGGATGGTGATGGGCCGGTCTTGTACCGGTTTTCGCCTATGACGGAGCACGGTGACACCCAACCCGCCAAAGAGCCCTGAAGATCACGACAGGCGATAATGGTGCGTTGTAGGCCCAGGCAGCATCCTTTGCCAACGGACTTACACCGATCGGTTGCGAGAAGTTCATACATCTCGCTCCAGTGTTGCGTAGCGGGAAAATTTTACGTTTCTAGAGCAGAAGGCCGTGCTCGCGCGCCCATGAGGTGATCGGGTCGCGAACGCTGGCCTCGCCTTCGGCGTTTCGACGAACCGCCGCAAGCACGTCCCGGAACTCCGACATGTGGACCCGGGACAGCGTCGCCTTCACGGGCAGCACGCCGGGAACGGGCATGGACAGCGTCCGGAACCCCAGGCCCACCAGCACCAACGCTTCCAGGGGATGGGAGGCCGCGTCGCCGCACAAGGAAACCGGCACACCGGCGGCGGCCGCGGCCGTGAGCAGCTGATCGAACAGGTCGAGTACCGGCGGCGACAGCAGGTCGTAGCGGCCCGACAGCGCCGGACTGCCGCGATCGGCCGCGAACAGGAACTGCAGCAGATCGTTCGAGCCGACGGAGATGAAGTCGGCTTCGCGCAGCAACGCGGGCAGCTGCCACATCAGGGCGGGCACCTCGAGCATGGTGCCGATCGCGAGGCGCTCGGGCGCTGGCCGGACACGCTTGGCCTCCGCTTGCAGCAACGCGCGGGCGGCGCGGAACTCGGCCACCGTGGCGACCATCGGGAACATGACCGAAAGCGGCCGTCCCGCCGCCGCGAGAAGCAAGGCGCGCAGCTGCCGGCGCATGACGGCTGGCCGGTCGAGACCGATCCTGAGGCTGCGCCAACCCATGGCCGGGTTCTCCTCGGCCGGCGCCTCCGCCCCTGGCAGGAGCTTGTCGCCCCCGAGATCGAGCGTGCGGAACAGCACGGGTCGCCCATCCACCGCGTCCAGCACCCGCGCGTAGATCGCCGCCTGCTCCGCGGTGTCGACGACGGCACCCCGCGCCAGCATCGCGATCTCCGTGCGGAACAGGCCGATGCCCTCCGCGCCTGTCAGATTGAGCTGCTCGAGTTCGAGGCCCAGCCCGACGTTGAGCATCAAGGAAACGTGCTGGCCGTCGGCGGTGACCGCCGGCCGGTCGCGAAGCGCCGCCCAACCCGCCTGCCGCTCCGTGCGCGCGGCGATGGCGTGGCGATAGCCCTGCTCCACCTCGCTTTCCGGCCGCAGGATCAACTGGCTCTCGTCGGCGTCGAGCACGGCCTCGTCGCCCGGCTCGGCGCGGAAGCTCCAGCGGCTATGGACGAGGTAGCCGAGGACGACGCCGATGGCGGTGGCGATCGCGTTGGCGCCCAGCGGCGGCACGCGCATGACGGCAAACAGGTAC
>CAXUIE010000101.1:0-7393 GCA_964250825.1 uncultured Acidisphaera sp.
AAGCGGCGCGCGGCGGCCGGCCGTTCGCCGACCTCGCGCAGTTCGCCGCGCGCGTCGACCCGCGCCAGCTCAACAAGATGCAGATCGAGAACCTGATCCGCGCCGGCGCCTTCGACTCCCTTGAGCCGAACCGGGCGCGGCTGTTCGGGGGCGCGGAAACGGTGCTGCGCCGCGCGCAGGCCGAGGCGGAGGAGAAGGAAAGCGGGCAGATCGGCCTGTTCGGCGGCGGCGAGCGGGTCGAGGCCTTGCGCTTGCCGGAGGTGCCGGACTGGCCGCCGCTCGAGCGGCTCGGCATGGAGGCCGAGGCGCTCGGCTTCCATCTCACCGCGCACCCGCTCGATGCCTACGCGACGGTGCTTGCCCGGCTGGGTGCCGCGCGCACCGACCAACTCGAGGCGTTGGCGGCGCGCGGCGTTTCGCGGGTCAAGCTCGCCGGCATCGTGATCAACTCAAAGGAGCGGCCGACGCGCACCGGCAGCCGGATGGCCTGGGTGAAGGTCTCGGATGCGGCCGGCTCCTGCGAGGTGACGTTCTTCTCCGAAGTGCTCGGGCGCGCCCGCGCGCTGTTGTCGGCCGGAGCGATCGTGCTCGTCACGGCCGACATCAGGCGCGAGGACGAGGTGCTGCGCGTCACCGCGCAGGAGGCGGTCGCGCTGGATGAGGCGGCGGCCGGCATTGGCACCGGAATGCGGGTCTGGCTGGAGCGGACCGAGGCGGTGGAGCCCATCCGCGTGCTGCTCGGCCGGGAAGGCCGGGGCCGTGGCCGCGTGGTGCTCGTCCCGCGGTTGGACGCGAGCCAGAGCGTCGAGATCGCCTTGCCGGGCGGCTTCAACGTGACACCCCGGCTCGCGCAGGCGCTCAAGGTGGTCCCTGGCGTGGAGCGGGTCGAGCCGATCTAGCAGCGCGGGCATCGCTACGCGGCCCGTTCCACCTCGATCGTGACGTGCGACAGCGAGCCGATCGCGGCTAGTCGCGCCCGGTAGAAGCTCGGGTCGCGGGCTTGACGGGTCACGACGGAAACGATGGCGCCCAGGTGGCCGGGGCCGAGCCGCCACACGTGGAGGTCGGTGAGTCGGTCGCCTTCCGTTTCCAGCGTCTGGCGGATGCCTTGCTCGACGGCCGGATCGGGGCGCATGTCGAGCAGGATGGCGCCGGTGTCCCGGATCAGGCCGTAGGACCAGCTCGCGATGACGCAGGCACCCACCATGCCGGCCAGCGGGTCCATCCAAAGCCAGCCGAAGGCGCGGGCCAGCACCAGCCCGGCGATCACCAGCACGGAAACCGCCGCGTCGGCCAGCACGTGGATGATCGCCGCGCGGAGGTTGTTGTCCCGGTAGGCCGCCTCCTCCGCGCGCCCATGGGCATGGGCATGGGCATGGTCGTGGCCGTGCTCGTCATGATCGTGGTGATCGTGGTGGTGGTCCTCGTCGTGGTCATGGTCGTGGTCGTGGCCGTGATCGTGATGGCCGGCGTGCCCATGATGGTGGTGCCCACCTGCCGCCAGCAGCCAGGCCGACGCCACGTTCACCGCGAGGCCGAGAACGGCGATTGGGATGGCCTCGCCGAACCGGATCGGCACGGGGGCCACCAGGCGGGCGATGGCCTCGTAGCCGATCAGCAGCGCGATCATCGCGAGCACGATCGCCGACGTGAACCCGGCGAGGTCGCCGAGCTTGCCGGTCCCGAAGGTGAAGCGTCCGTCGGTCGCGTGCCTGCGGGCATACCGGTAGGCCAGCGCCGCCAGCAGCAAGGCGCCCGCGTGGGTGGACATGTGCAGCCCGTCGGCGACCAGCGCGATGGAGCCGAACAGCGCGCCGCCGACGATCTCCAGCGCCATCATCGCCCCGCAGAGCCAGATGACGGCCCAGGTGCGGCGTTCCGCGTGCTCGTGGCCTTCACCCAGGAACACATGGGAGTGGGGCATTGAAATAGCTGGGATGGCGCCGTGATCCATGGCGGTCCGCCTCATTTCAGGTAGGTTCGAACAACGGCGAGAAGCTGCTCGGCGGCTTCGTCGTTGAGCGCGCCGGGATGCGTCTCCGGGTCCACCAGGTGCGTGCGGACATGATCCTCGACCACTTCGGCCATCAGCCCCGCCATCGCGGCGCGCGTGCTCGCCAGAAGGTGCATCACCCGTTCGCAGCCCGCTTCGCTTTCGAGTGCCCGCTCGGCCGCTTCCACCTGCCCCCGGATGCGCCGCACCCGCGCCAGCAGCTTTTGCTTCTCGCGAACCGTGTGGGTCATGAGCGCAGCCCTTAGCATAGGGGGCTAGCCTATGTCACGTTTCCGCCATCCATTCATGGCGCACGTCCGGCTCCCACTCTTCGTTGCGCGACCCGTCGTTGAAGTCCGTCGCTTGGAACCCGTGCGCCTCGTAGAAGGCGCGGGCACGGGCATTGCGCTGAAAGGTGAACAGGTGCAGCCGTCCCGGCTTTGATCCTTGGCCCACGCAAGCAATCGCGAGCCGATGCCCTGCCGGTAGTGAACTGGCAATACGTAGAGTTGGTCCAGTTCGTCCCCGTTCAGGGCTGCGAAGCCCACGATCCGACCGTTTTGGCGTGCCACCAAGACGCGGCGTCGCCGCATCACGACGCCTGCAACCCAGGCCCGGACCTCGGCCTCGGTGTGAATTTTCGCGAGGAACGGGAGGGCATCGGCGCCTGCAGCGAGGCGGACCTGCCCTATGAGGCGACGCTGATCGACCCGCAGATACAGGCGTCCAAGAACTATCGGGAACGGCAGCCGTTCGGCCAGGTGCCCGCCTACAAAGATGACCGAGTGGAGATGTTCGAGTCCGGCGCGATCGTGCTGTACGTCGCCGAGACGTCCGAGGCGCTGGCGCCGCGCGATGCGCCCGGTCGGGCGCGGATGGCCAGCTGGGTGCTCGCGGCGCTGAACTCGATCGAGCCGCACGCGCAGAATCTGATCCATCTCGGCGGCTCGGATGCCGGCGACTCGCAACTCCGCCGGCAACTTGGTACGGTTCTGAGCGTGCGGTTGGCGGCACTGAGCGCTTGGCTCGGGGACAGCCGTATCTCGAGGGCCGCTTCACCGCCGGCGACTTGATGATGACCACGGTGCTGCGCGAACTCGTGGAGTGCGGCGCGCTGTCGCGATTCCCGACGCTCGACGCGTATCGCAGTCGGTGCGAAGAACGCCCTGCATTTGCCCGCGCGCTCGAGGCGCAAATGCAGCCGTTTCGGAACAACGCGCCGGCCTGATCCGGCGCTTTCGGCGCGCCCTCGCGCGATGAACCGAGAATCCAATGACCAACCCCGAAACCTACCGCTTCGGCGACGACGGCCGGATCGTCAACTCGCCGCTGCCGCTGCTCGTCTATCGCGCCGCGCTACCGGCCGACGCGGCCGCGATGGAGCGCGTGTTCGCCGCCAACGATTGGTCAAGCGGCTGGCGCGACGGCATCTTCGCATATCATCATTTTCACAGCATCGCTCACGAGGCACTCGGCATCGCCGCCGGCCATGCCGAGGTGATGTTCGGCGGCCCGGCCGGGCGGGTGGTGCGCGTTGCGGCCGGCGACGTCGTGGTAATCCCGGCTGGAGTCGGGCACTGCAACATGGGCCAGTCCGCGGACTTGCTGGTGGTGGGCGCTTATCCGGGTGGGGCGGAGTACGACATCCGCCGTGGCGACCCGGCCGAACATGACCGCGCCAAGGCGGCGGTCAGCCGCGTGGCGCTCCCCTCAGCGGACCCTGTGGCCGGGCCGGACGGCCCGCTCGGGCGCTTGTGGAGGGAAGCCGGCGCATAGCGGCTGTGTGCGCGGGCGCTTCCCGTGCGCGCCCGGACCGGTCAAAGTCGGCTTAATCAAGGGATGCCTCCATGAACGTCGCCATCGCGCGAAACCGGCTCATCCTGATCGGCGCCGCCCTGATGATGACGGTGGCGATGGGGATGCGGCAGAGCCTCGGCTTGTTCATGGGGCCGATCACCCACGACCTCGGCCTCACCGCAGCGAACTTCACCTTCGCGGTCGCCATCCAGAACCTGAGCTGGGGCGCGTCCCAGGCCTTCGTGGGCGCTTGGGCTGATCGCCGCGGGGCCCGCCCGGTGATGATGGGCGGCGCGCTCGTCTACGCGCTCGGGTTCGGCGTGATGCTGACGGCGCACGGCCTGACCGGGCTCACGATCTCCGGGGCGTTGATCGGGATCGCGCTGTCCTGCACCGCGTCCAGCCTGGCGATGAGTGCGAGCGCCCGCGCGGTGCCCGAAAGCCGGCGCAGCGCCACGCTCGGCCTCGTTTCCGCCGTGGGCTCGCTCGGCACTTTGATGATCGCGCCGGTGGCGCAGGCGACGGTGGGCGGGCTCGGCTGGCATGCCGGGATCGTGCTGTTCCTTGGCCTGGTCGTCGCGATCATGCTGCCGGCCGCGTTTCTCACCGGCGGGGTCGACAAGCTGCCGGCGCGGACGGGCGGCAACGTGTCGATGCGCGTGGTGCTCGGCCAGGCGGCGCGGCATCGCGGCTTCATCGTGATGTCGGCCGCGTACTTCGTGTGCGGGCTGCAGCTCGTGTTCCTGACCACGCATCTGCCGACCTATCTTGCCCTGTGCGGCATGGACCCGATGCTGAGCGCCGAAGCGCTCGCCACCATCGGCGGGGTGAACTGCATCGGCTCGTGGCTGTTCGGCTGGCTCGGCGGCAAGTATCCGAAGCACATCCTGCTCGGCACGCTCTACATTCTGCGCTCGCTCAGTGTGTTCGCTTTCTTCGCCCTGCCGCCGACGCCCGTCACCACCATCGCCTTCGCCGCCGCGATGGGGATGCTGTGGATGGGGGTGATGCCGCTGACCAGCGGCATGGTCGCCGAGATGTTCGGCACGCGCTACATGGCGACCCTGCTCGGCATCAGCTTCATGGTCCACCAGGCCGGCTCATTCCTCGGCGCCTGGGGCGGCGGGCTGATCTACGACGCGCTCGGCTCCTACGACCGCGCCTGGCAGATCGGCGTCACGGTGGGCGTGATCGCGGGCGCGGTGCAGATCCTGGCCGGCGGCCCGGCGCGGCCTCGGACCGGCAGGGGGCGAGCCGACGAACATTTCACTTTTACCGATGGCGCCCGCAGCCCCACAATGGCCTCATGAGCGATGATGGAGCCGCGGACCTTACCCTGATCGCACGCCAGCAGCAGCAGATCATCGCCGATTTTGGCTCGCTGCGGGATGACATCAACGTCTTGACCGCAATCGCCATGCGCCAGGACGCTACGTTGACCGCCTTGCTTACCGAGATACGCGCCATGCATGCGCAACACAGTTGTCTGGCAAACCGGGTGCGCGAACTCGAGAAAAGCTAGTTGGGGCGGTAGTGTGACCGGCATGGGCGACGCAAACTCCCCCGATTGTCCATCGGCCGAAGTCTACTTCGATCGGTTTGTCCACGCATTCAGCACGTTCGACGCAGCCAGGTTGCCGATCTGTTTGCGACGCCGGGCGTCGCCTTGCGCGGGGATGGGTCGCTCGCGGGTCTGACCGAGCGGGACGACGTCGTGCGCTATTACATGGCGGCGTTGGACAAGTATTATCGTGACGGTTGTCGCTCTTGCCGATGGTCGCGGCTCACGGTCGTCCCGATCGGCCATCAAAGCCTTCTTGCCACGGTGACCTGGGAGCTCTTACGAGACGACGGGGCCGTCGTCGCCCGTTGGCGACAATCGTATTGCTTGAGTCCCCTCCGGGATGGCGAGCTGAAGGCTTTCGCCTCCGTCACGCATGCGGATTGATCGCGGCCGGGTCGGGGCAGCGCACGCGCCTTGCAAGCGCCGGCATTTCCGGTCATATCCGGCCCGCTGATCCGTAGGCGGGTCGGTAATTCACACGCGGGACGCCTTCCCGGCTTCCAAACGGAAGCGCTGGGTCCGGTGCGTTGGCGATGGTCCCGCGGAGGCACAACCGGACGACGGAAAGGACGCATCATGGCGATGCCCGAGTTCACCCTGCGCCAGCTGCTCGAGGCGGGCGTGCATTTCGGCCACCACACGCGGCGCTGGAACCCGCGCATGGGGCCGTTCATCTTTGGCGTGCGTAACCAGGTCCACATCATCGACCTGCAACAGACGGTGCCCATGCTGGACCGGGCGCTCCGCGCCGGGCGCGACGTGGGCGCCGGTGGCGGGCGGGTGCTGTTCGTGGGCACCAAGCGCGCCGCCGCCGAGTACGTGGCGGATAGCGCCAAGCGCTGCGGGCAGTACTACGTTAACCATCGCTGGCTGGGCGGGATGCTCACCAACTGGAAGACGATCACGGGCAGCATCAAGCGGCTGCGCCAAATCGACGACCTGCTTGGCGGCGACACCCAGGGCCTCACCAAGAAGGAGGTGCTGGAGATCACTCGCGACCGCGACAAGCTGGAACGGGCGCTGGGCGGCATCAAGGAGATGGGCGGTCTGCCCGACATCCTGTTCATCGTGGACACCAACAAGGAAAAGCTCGCGGTGGAAGAGGCGAACAAGCTCGGCATTCCGGTGGTGGCCGTGCTCGACAGCAACTCCGACCCCGTAGGTGTCACGTTCCCGATCCCGGGCAACGACGACGCCATCCGGGCAATCACGCTGTATTGCGACCTGGTGGCCGGCGCGGTGCTGGATGGCATCAGCGCCGAGCTGTCGGCGTCCGGCCGCGACATCGGCGCTGCCCCGGAGTTGCCGCCGCAGCCGCTGCCCAATCTTCCGGCGGAGGCCCTTGCCGAGCAGCCTGGGGCCTGACGGTCGTTTGGGTCGGCACGATAAGAGGCGGGAGACGTAGATGGCCGAGATCAGCGCGCGTTTGGTGAAGGACCTGCGCGAGAAGACCGGCGCGGGCATGATGGACTGCAAGAAGGCGCTCGCCGAGACGGGAGGCGATCCGGAGGCGGCGACCGACTGGCTGCGGGCCAAGGGGCTGTCGGCGGCGGCCAAGAAGTCGGGACGGGTGGCGGCCGAGGGGCTGGTCGGGGTCGCGTCCGGGCCGCAGCGCGCGGCGATGGTGGAGGTGAATGCGGAAACCGACTTCGTGGCGCGCAACGAAACGTTCCAGGCCTTCGTCGAGGCCGTGGCGCGGATCGCGCTTGAGGTCGGCGAGGATGTGGAGGCGATCAAGGCGGCGCCGATGCCGGGCGGCGGCCGCACGGCTGGCGAGGAGCTGACCCAGCTCGTCGCCACCATCGGCGAGAACATGACGATCCGCCGGGCGCGGGTGCTGAGCGTGCCGCATGGCTTGGTCGCGACCTACGTCCACGCGGCGCTGCGCCCCGGGCTCGGCAAGATCGGCGTGCTCGTGGCGGTCGAAGCCGAGAGCGAGAACGAGGCGGTGCTGACGCTTGGCCGGCAGGTCGGGATGCACGTGGCGGCGTCGCGCCCCGCGGCGCCGGTCGATCAACAATCATGTGCTGCCTCTCCTC
>CAXUIE010000101.1:7403-10171 GCA_964250825.1 uncultured Acidisphaera sp.
GCGCTGGACGTGGACGCGGTCGATCCGGCCGCGCTGGAGCGCGAGCGGCAGGTGCTGATCGGGCAGGCGCGCGAGTCGGGCAAGCCGGAGGCGATCATCGCCAAGATGGTCGAAGGCCGCATCCGCAAGTACTACGAGGAAGTGGCGCTGCTGGAGCAAGTGTGGGTGCATGACGGCGAAAGCCGGGTCAAGGCGGTGGCTCAGAAGGCGGGCGTACGCCTGACCGGCTTCGCCCGTTTCGCCTTGGGCGAAGGCATCGACAAGCCGGCCGGCGGCGATTTCGCCGCCGCGGTCGCCGCCGTTGCCGGCCTTGATCCGGCGGCCGCGCCCGGCGCCGCGTCCGGCCCGCCGCGCTGCCCGGGGGGCGCTCGTCGCTTTGTCTTGTTCCAGGGAGGCGGGGCCGTTAGGGTGCCGCCCGCTTCTGTCCCTCACCCTGCGGTAGCGCGGCCAGGCCCAGCGCCGATGTCGCGAGAACGGTTCGCATGCCCGAGCAGCCGGCCTATAAGCGTGTCCTTCTCAAAGTCTCGGGCGAAGCCTTGTTGGGCCGGCGCGAGTATGGCCTCGACAACGAGACGGTCAGCGCCATCGCCACCGACGTGGGCGACGTCGTGGCCATGGGCGTCGAGGTCTGCCTGGTGATCGGCGGCGGAAACATCTTTCGCGGCGTGTCGGCCGCCGCCGGCGGAATGGATCGCGCCCAGGCCGACTATATGGGCATGCTGGCCACGGTGATGAACGCGCTCGCGATGCAGAACGCGCTCGAGAAACGGGGGGTGCCGACGCGGGTGCAGTCGGCGATCCCGATGGCGAGCGTCTGCGAACCCTACATTCGGCGCCGGGCCGAGCGGCACATGGAGAAGGGCAGGGTGGTGATCTTCGGCGCCGGAACGGGCAACCCGTTCTTCACCACCGACACGGCGGCCGCGCTGCGGGCCAACGAAATGAACTGCGACGTGCTGCTCAAGGGGACGCAGGTGGACGGGGTGTACTCGGCCGACCCGCGCAAGCATCCGACGGCCGAGCGCTACGATGAGCTTACCTATCTCGAGGTGCTGTCGCGCGACCTGCAGGTGATGGACGCCACGGCCATCAGCCTCGCGCGCGAGAACGGGCTGCCGATCGTGGTGTTCAACATTCACGCTCCCGGCGCTTTCGCGCAAGTGATGCGCGGCCAGGGGCGCTTTACCCGGATAGTCGAGCAGCAGTAACCGTTTCGGGGAGGCGCGCCATGCCGGCCGATTTGAACCAGTTGAAGCAGGACCTCACCCGCCGCATGGATGGCGCGATGGACACCCTGCGTCGTGAGTTCGCCGGCCTGCGAACCGGGCGGGCGAGCCCCGCCCTGCTGGAGCCGGTCCGCGTGGAGGCGTACGGCACGGAGATGCCGCTTCCCCAGGTGGGCACGATCGCGGTGCCTGAGCCGCGCATGATCACCGTCCAGGTTTGGGACCGCTCGATGGTGTCGGCCGTGGAGAAAGCGATCCGCGAGGCCGGCCTCGGCTTGAACCCGTCCGCGGCCGGTCAGCTGGTGCGGGTGCCGATCCCACAGCTGACGACCGAGCGGCGCAACGAGCTGGCGCGCGCCGCGGGCAAGTACGCGGAAGGAGCGAAGGTCGCGGTGCGCGGGGTGCGGCGGGACGGCAACGAGCAAATCAAGGGCTTCGAGAGGAAGCACGAAATCGGCGAGGACCAGGTGCGCAACTGGCAGGACGAGGTGCAGAAGCTCACCGATCAGTACGTCAAGCGGATCGACGAGAACCTGGCAGACAAAGAGCGGGATATCCGGCAGGTCTGACCGCGCATGTCGCCACCGAGCCAGACCGCCTATGCGGGGCGCCCCCGGCTGCCCGAGCGGGAGGTCGTCCCCGAACCGAGTCGGCCTGGCGTGCCGCCCGCGCACGTCGCTATCATCATGGATGGCAATGGGCGGTGGGCGGCGTCACGCGGGCTGCCGCGGGTCGCCGGCCATCGGGAAGGGACCCGCGCGGTGCGCCGCGCAATCGAGGCGGCGATCGAGAACGGCGTCGGGTGGCTCACGCTCTACGCGTTCAGCAGCGAGAACTGGCGACGCCCGCCCGGCGAGATCATCGACCTGACGGGGCTGCTGCGTCATTACCTGCGCACGGAGATCGCCGAGCTGCGCGCCAACGGCGTGCGGTTGCGCGTGATCGGCGATCGCGACCGATTTGATCCCGACATCCGCGCGGAGTTGCTCGCCGCGGAGCGCAGCACGGCCGCGAACGGGCGGCTCAACCTCACGATCGCGCTTTCATACGGCGGACGCGACGAGATCGTGGCGGCGGCGCGCAAGCTCACCGAGGCGGTGCGGGCGGGCCGGCTCGATCCGGACGCGGTAGACGACGAGGTGTTCGCCCGCGCGCTGTTCACCGCGGGGACGCCGGACCCTGATCTTGTGATCCGGACCAGCGGCGAGCAGCGTCTATCCAATTTTCTCCTGTGGCAGTCTGCGTATGCCGAGCTCGTCTTTCAGGACGTGATGTGGCCTGACTTCGGGTCCTCGCACTTCGCCGCCGCGCTCGCCGAATTCGCGCGACGGGAGCGGCGTTTTGGCGCAAGGCCCGGCTGATCCTGGGCGAATCCGCTGGGCCGACCTGCGGCTGCGCTTGGTTTCGGCCATCATCCTGGCGCCGATGGCGCTCGGGCTCGTGTGGCTCGGCGGCAGCGCTTGGAGCGTCCTCGTCACGGTGATCGCGGCCGGGGTGGCGTGCGAGTGGGTCGGGTTGTGCGGCGCAGTCGTGCGCGCCCCC
>CAXUIE010000102.1:0-6414 GCA_964250825.1 uncultured Acidisphaera sp.
CCGGCTCGGCCAACAGCAGTGCCGCCGTCGTCGGGTAGCTGCGGATCAGGCGGCTGCGAATCCGGCTGGCCGCGGGTGGGGCCGCCGCGTGACGCCGGGCCAGCGCATCGGCGGTCACCCGTGAAAATTGTGAGGCCGCCTCGGTCCAAATGATCCCGCCTGCCGCGAACCGCTCGGCGACGGCGGCACGGGCCGACCGTGCCCCGTAGTAGGCCGAGGTGTGGCGGCCGTCCTCACCCTCGACGAAGCGCGCGCCGGCTCCGCCCAGCCCGTCGAACACCCCGATGAGGCCCAATCCGTGGCACTCCTTCGCCAGCGCGGGCGCATCCTCGGCGATACCGGGCCGAGGCAGGTCGAGCCGGGCGAGAAGCAACGCTCCCATCGGTCAGATGCTGTTGGCGATCACTTCGAGCACCTCGGCGTATTCGAGTTCACCGAGGCCGTTGCCGGCGCGCGAGACGATGTGAACCACGTTCTCCCAGCCGTCCTGGATTTCCGTCCAAGGCGCCACGTCGGGCGCGTAGAGCAGCAGCCGCTTGGCCGACCGATCCATGCCCTCGCCTTCCCAAAGGGCGCTGAGTTCCGCGAAGCTGCGGGGCAAGCCGTCGGGGTAGCCCCGCCCGCGACGGCCGGCGGCTCGTTCCAGCGAGTGCGCCGAGGCGTCGGTCCAAACCACGATGACATGACGGCGCCGATCTCCGGTGCGAACCCAGGGAGAGCGCATGGCGACAGCCAGGGCCTCCAAGCCGCTTTCCGGCTCGTCGCCGCCGCCATGCGCGCGCACTGGCGCCATAAACCCCGCGAAAGCCGCCTGGTCCTGGGGCAGCGCGAAAAAACCGGAGGAAGCGAGAGCCTCCTCGGCATCCTCGAACAAGTCGCGGAACACGATCACGCGCGCGCGCAGCTTTTCCACGCGCTTCTGCTTGGCCCGCATCGCGCCCATCACGTCGCCGTGGAAGCGGAGCGCGTTGCTTTTCACCATCTGCAGTACCGGCGACATGCTGCCGGTGGCGTCCACGCACAAGGCGAGGTCGACGGCGTAGGTCAGGCCGGAGTATGGCGCGTCGGACCGCATGGGCTCCCGTCAGTCCGCGCGAACGACTCGTTCCTTATGCGCGCGGCGCGCGAGGCTAACGGGTCGCCGCCCTCGGCAACAAGCGAGAAATCAGTCGACCGGCGCGGATCCCATGATCCGCTCGAACCGGGCTTGGTATGCCGGCCAGACCTCCGGATTGAGGATGCGGGGCGGTCTGCGGCCGTCCAAGATGGCGAGCATCTGCTCGGCGGCGATGGTCCCCATGTTGGCCCGCGCCTCGGCCGTGACGCCGGCGGTGTGGGGGCTGGCGATCACATTGTCGAACGCAAGCAGCGGGTCGTCATGCGGCGGCGGTTCCTTGTCCCAGACATCCAGCCCCGCGCCCGCGATCCGCTTCTCCCGCAGCGCAGCCGCGAGGGCCTGCTCGTCATGAATGCCGCCACGCGCGGTCGTGATGAAGTAGGCGTGGGGTTGCATGAGGGCGAACTGATCGGCGCCGATCAGGCCCAGCGTTTCGACCGTCCGCGGGCAGTTGATTGAAACGAAATCCGCCCTCGACAGAAGTCCCGGAAGCGGCGCGGCCTCGGCCCCCCGCGCGGCGATCTCCTCGGACGTCAGATACGGATCGTAAGCGAGCACGCGCATCCGGAACGCCACGCGGCAGATTTCTGCCAAGCGGCCCCCCACATTCCCCAGGCCGACAATGCCGACCGTCCGCCCGGTCAGATCATGGCCCATGTAGTCGTTGCGCGGGATGCCGGAAGCGCGCCGCATGCGCCGGTCGGCTTCCATGATGCGCTTGGAAAGGTTGAGCATCATGGCAAGCGCGTGCTCGGCGACGGCTTCCCGGTTCCCGCCGGCCTGGTTCACCGCAAGAACCCCGGCCGCCGTGCAGGCCCGGACGTCAATCGTATCGTAGCCGGCGCCATTGCTCGAAACGGCCAGGAGGCGGGGGGCGCGGGCCAGCAAGGACGTTGTGGCGTAGTACTTGGGGTCGATCTCGTCGCGGGCGGCGCCGATCTGGTAGGCGTGGGCTGCGCCGATCACAGCGTCCGCGACCTCGTCCGGGCTGCCGTTCTCAAGCCGTTCGAGCGACACGTCGCTGCGTCGCCGCAGAATGTCGGCGAACACGGGACTGGCCAAATACTCAACGTAGAACACCCGCTTGAGGTTGACGGGCATGGGCTCTCCTCGACCGTTCGATCCGGCCATCTATTTCATCGTGGGCGCCACAAGCTCGATGCGCGCCTCGCGCAGATCGGCCGTCCCTGATTGACGCGGATTTGATGCCGCCGACATTACCCCAGTCATGATGCGTTGATCGATGTAGCTCACATTCCCGTGAACGGCGGGTCTGGGTCGTGTCTCAGTGGATTTCCATTGGCGACATACTCAGATCGGCGGTGGAGCTCGGTATTTAGAAGGCTCCTTCGTCGCCGCCGCTTAACGGGACGGTTGCTTCGTTTCAGTCGACGGCGGGCCACTGATTACCGCCAGCGGATATTTGAGCGCTTAGCATATTCGGAGGCGTTGGCGAGCACGGGAATAGCTCGTCTCCGCCACGTCCTCCCTAGCGGCGCCGGTCCTGGTCGTCGAGACACCTTTTGATCCAGGATATCACCCGTGGGCGCGGGACTCGCCCGGGTAGGAACGCGCCGGCGGCGTCGTTAGCCGGCACGCCTGTTTCATCGACGCGCATCCTCCGACGACCAGGATCGGCCTGCTTGCGGCCAGAACCGGCGCGCGATGCGGGCATCCTCAGCGTCAGCCCCGTTCTCTCCGGCGCTGATGGACCACCGCCGCATGTCGAGCCATCATCGGCGACCGTCTGGGAGGATGCGACGATGTCGGGTCTTTATTTCGAGGAGTTCACCGAAGGCCAGGTGTTCGACCATGCCATGACGCGCACCGTCACCGAGATGGACAATGTGCTGTTCACGACCCTGACCATGAATCCGCAGCCGCTGCATCTCGACGCCGAGTTCGCCAAGACCACCGAGTTCGGCAGACCCCTGGTCAATTCCATCTTCACCTTGGGCCTGATGATCGGGATCACGGTCGCCGAGACCACGCTCGGCACTACGATCGGGAATCTCGGCATGACGGAGGTGGCATTCCCGAAACCGGTGTTCCATGGCGACACGCTTCGGGTGCGAAGCACGGTCAAGAGCAAGCGTCAAAGCCGTTCGCGGCCGGACGCCGGCGTCGTCGAGTTCGAGCACCAGGCGTTCAATCAACGGGGCGAGTTGGTGGCCCGTTGCCTCAGGGCCGCGTTCATGCGCGCTCGGCCGAAAGCGGGCTGAGCCGGTGCGCTCCCTCCTGTTCGTCCCCGCCGACAGCGAGCGCAAGCTCGCCCGTGCCCGCGAGTCGGTGGCGTCGGGGTTGATTCTCGACCTCGAGGATTCGGTGGCGGCCGCCTACCGTCCGCGAGCGCGCCTCATGGCCCGCGCGGCGCTGGAGGGGCCACGCTCGCCCGAGTTGTGGGTGCGGATCAACCCCATCGCCACGGCGGACGCGCTCCTCGACCTGGCGGCGATCATGCCGAGCCGCCCGTTCGGCGTCCTGCTGCCCAAGTGCACGCCCGACGATCTGCGCCGGCTGGACGACTACCTTTCCGCTCTGGAAGCGGCGAACGGCACCGCGCGGTTCGCCACCAAGGTGGTGGCGATTGCGACCGAGACTGGGGCGGGGGTGTTCCGGCTCGGCGACTACGGTGGCATCACCTCCCGGCTTGCCGCTTTAACCTGGGGTGCGGAGGACCTGGCGGCCCTGCTCGGCGCGACGAACCGGCGGCCGGACGGCGTCTACGACGACACGTTCCGTCTCGTGAGAGCATTGTGCCTGCTCGGGGCGCAGGCGGCCGGAGTCGAGGCGATCGACACGATCAACCCCGATTTCCGCAACGAGACCGCGCTCCGCGCCGAGTGTGAGGCGTCGCGTCGCGCCGGCTTCACTGGCAAGTTGGCGATTCACCCCGCCCAGCTCGCGCCAATCAACGAGGCGTTCACTCCCACCGAGGACGAACTGGCCTGGGCGCGCGAGGTCGTAGCGGCCTTCGCCGCTCAACCCGATGCGGGCACGATCGGCATTGCCGGCCGGATGGTGGATCGGCCCCATCTCGTGCTGGCGGAGCGTCTTCTCCGCCGCGTGGGTTAGTCGCCGATTACGCGCACAGATCCAAAACAATAATCGCACAACGTGCAATTTTGCGGTTGCGAAATCAGCTAAGGTCGGGCTAACACCCAACCCACGGCTGCATGCCGGCTCATCATTTTTCGCGTGGGATGGACGATTCCTGATGGCGATTATTGTCACCGTGACCGGCGCCGCCGGAGTTGTTCATAACCTTTCGTTGGATACATTGCAGACGGCGCAACTGGCGCAACAGCTCGCCGGCGCGATCAACGCCGCCGCCGCCGCCCAAACCCTCAATGCGATCGACTTTCCGGGGCCGTTCCAGGCCACTGCGGGCACCAACGCGGCCTTCATCCCGCTGGATGCCGGAAGCGGTTCCTTTGACGGGCCGGACGGGTTCCAATTTGTCATCGACGCGGCGGCGGTCCCGGTCACCGTAACGGCGGGGCCTGGCCAGACGGTGCTGGCCGGGAACATCGGCCTGACCGTCAATACGGCGGGCGGCAACGCCGTCGTGCTCGGCGGCGGCAACAACCTCGTCAATCTCGCGGGTGATGGAAACGCGGTCACCCTCGCGGACGGCAACAACACCGTGCTCGCCGGGTCGGCGACCGGCAGCACGATCAATGGCGGCACCGGCAGCTTGACAATGTTTGGGAGCAGCGTCGGGAGCACCGTGTTCCTCAGCACCGGCTCGAACGACATTTACGCGGGCGGTGGTGACGACACGGTTATTTCTGGCGGGGGGAGTGACACGATCGTTGGCGGCAATGGTGCGCCGCTCGTATTTGGCAACGCTGGGCCGCTCACCTTCGTGGCAGGGCTTGGCGCCAGCACGGTCGTGGGCAGCGCCGGGGCGACCAGTCAGACGCTGTTCGGCACGGCCGGCAGCAATCTCACCCTCACAGGCGAGGGAAATGCTCTGTATGTCGCGGGCACCGGCGACGAGACGTTCGACGCGTCCTCGACTGGTGGCAGCCTCACCGCCTATGGCGCCGCGGCAGGCGATGCCGTCACCATCACCGCCGGGCTCGGCGACAACACGGTCGTCGGCAGCAGCGGCAGCACCGTTGTCCATGGCAGCCTGTCATCCCTCGTGTTCGTGGCCGGGGTTGGGGCCAGCACCGTGATCGGCAGCGCCGGCGGGCCAGGGCCGACCTTATTCGGCTCGGCCGGGAGCGACATGGCCTATTCCGGCGACGGCAACGCGCTCTTCTTCGCGGGTTCCGGCAACGAGACGCTCGACGCATCCGCGAGCGCCGGCCATCTGACGTTGTTCGGCGCGGGTTCGGGCAGCGGCGCCACCATCACTGGCGGCACCGGCAGCGACACGATCGTCGGCAGCACCGGCACCACCGACGTCACGAGCGGTCCGGGTTCAAGCCTGTTCGCGTTCTTCGCGGCCGCGGGCGGCGGGGTGGACATCATCCGGAACTTCAACGCGAGCGACCGTGTGCTCTTGTCCGGCTACGGCGCGAACGGGATCGCGTCCTCCGTGTCGGCCGGCGGCAACACCACCCTGACCCTGACGGACAGCACCACCATCACGTTCGCTGGACTAGCCAACCTCAACCCGAACCAGATCATGAAGACCTAAGCAGGCGGGGTGGCTTCAGGGCGCGGGCGCTTGGCCGGCTCGCGCCGTTGCGTGGTATTCGCGGTTCGGCATCATGTCCGTCCCCGACGCCATCCGGTTCGACAGATTGAAGAACGCGGCGGTTTCCGACAAATCGAACACGTCGGCGTCGGTCAGCCCGGCGCGGCGCAAGCCGTCGCGGTCGGCGTCATCGACCAGCCACGGCGTGGTGGTTAGCTTCCACGCGTAGTCCAGCATCGCGCGCTGCCTCGGGTCGAGCCGCGCCACCCGGTAGTTGAGCGCCATCATTTCGCCGAGTTCCGGATCGCCCGACAGGGCGCGCACCGCCGCGCCGTGGGCGACCAGGCAGTAATAGCAGCGGTTGGCGGAGGAGACGACCACCGCGACCATTGCGCGCTCGAGCTTCGTCAGCCCCGACGGTGCCAGCATGATCTCGTTGTACACAGCCATGAAATTGCGCAGCCGCTGCGGACGGAGGCTGTAGGCGGCGTAGACGTTTGGCACAAAGCCGAGCTTTTCGACGCATTTGCGCCAGATTGCTTGCAGGTCGTGGTCGAGCTCGGAGGCGTGCGGAACCCCAAGTTTTGAGATGTGGTCGGGCTGCGGCACCCTGGCCTCCGTCGCTGAACGGCCAGAGGGTGATGCG
>CAXUIE010000102.1:6424-8653 GCA_964250825.1 uncultured Acidisphaera sp.
GTTGGAGGCAACGGGGCTGCCGCTTCCGGGCGAGAGCATCGTGATCGCCGCCGCGATCTATGCCGCCACGACGCACGAGCTTTCGATCTATCTCGTGGTCGCCGCGGCGGCGACCGGCGCGATCCTGGGGGACAATCTGGGCTACCTGATCGGCCGAGGCATCGGCTTCCGCGTGCTCCAGCGCCACGGACACTATGTGTTTCTCACCCCCGAGCGGCTGGAGGTCGGTCGACGGCTGTTCCAGCGGCACGGCGGCAAGGTAGTGCTGTTCGGACGATTCATCGCCATCCTGCGCACCCTGGCGGCGCTGCTGGCGGGAGCCAATCGCATGGATTGGCGGCATTTCCTGTTCTGGAACGCGGCCGGGGGGATCGCCTGGTCGTCCGCCTACGGCTTCGGAGCTTACCTGTTGGGCAAGCAGGCAGAGCGGCTTCAGGGTCCGCTCGGGATCGCGGCCGGCGTGGCGGCGGTGGCGGCGATCGGCGGCGTCGTGTTCTACACGCGCCGCAAGGAGCGCGAGCTCGCCGCGGCTAACGGAGCACCTCGGGGTTGACCACGTTCTCGCGGATCGGCGCCCCGTCCAGCACGCTCACGATGTTGCGGGCCGTGGAGGCCGACATGGCGGCCATCGCTTCGACCGTGACGCCTGCCATGTGCGGCGCGGCGATCACCCGGTCGAGCGTGAGCAGCGCGTTGGAGACGGGCGTGGGCTCCATGTCGAACACGTCGAGGCCCGCACCGGCCAGCCTGCCGGATCGGAGGGCGTCGTGCAGCGCCGCCTCGTCGATGATGCCGCCGCGCGCGGTGTTCACGAGATAGGCGGACGGCTTCAAGCGCGCGAGCCGGGCGCTGTCGAACAGCCCTGTGGTTTCCGGCGTCTTGGGGCAGTGAATGGTGACGAAGTCGGCTTCCGGCAGGGCCGCGTCGAGGTCGGGCGCCGGCTGGTGGCCGGCGGCGCGGATCGCGTCGGGGGCGACGAATGGGTCGTGAACGAGCACGCGCACATCGAGGGCGGCGAGCTTGCGCGCGGCCCGGGTGCCGATCCGCCCGAAGCCGACCACGAGCGCGGTTTTGCCGCTGATCTCGTCGGGCATGAGGGTGTAGCGGTCCTCCCAGCGGCCCTCGCGGACGATGGCGTCCATCGCCGGGCCGCGCTTGGCGAGCGCGAAGATGAACGCGACCGCCTGTTCGGCGACGGAGGTGGAGTTGGCGGTTCCGGTGACCATCAAGGGAATGCGCCGGGCGGTGAGCGGCGGCACATCCACCGCGTCGAAGCCGACGCCGATCCGCGCGCACACGATCAAGTTCCGCGCGGCGGCGATCTCCGCCGCCCGGAACGGGGTGACGGAGAGGGCCACGCCGTGCACGTCGGCGAGCAGCGGGCGGAACGCCTCGTTCGGCAGGCTAGGCGGATAGGTCACGATGTCGAGGTCGTCGCGCGCCCGTAGCACCTCCATGCCGGCTTGGCCAAATCGGTCCGGCACCAGCACCTTGTAGCGATTGCTCGGCATGGGGTGGGGGCCTCGTTACAGTTGGCGGTTCTGTGCCGCGATGTAGCCGCGGTTCCAGGTGGGCGCGATCTGCACCTCGCTAACGCACACCCGCGCGGGCAAGGTGGCGACATAGCGAATTACGTCGGCCACCTCTTCGGATCGCAGCATCCGGGCGCGGTCCTCCGGGCTGACCGGATTGGGCCGCTTGTCGAGGATCGGCGTCGCTACCTCGCCGGGAAGGATCACGCAGGAGCGGATGCCGTTCTGACATTCCTCCAGGTTGATCGAGTGGCTCATCGCCACCACGCCGTGCTTGGCGGCGGTGTAGCCGGTGCCCGACATCGGGCCGATGGTGCGGCCGGCCATGGAGCTCGTGTGGATCAGCAGCCCGCTCCGTTGCGCCCGCATCAGCGGCAGCGCCACCGTGACGCAGTAGTACGCGCTGACAAGATTGCCGTTGATGAGCAGCGCCGCTCCTTCCGGGGTGAGATTGGCCCAGCTCCGGTCGGTGATGTTGAGCCCGGCGTTGTTCACCAGGATGTCGAGCCGGCCCCATGTGCGCTCGATGAACGCGCCGACGCGGCGCACCTGCTCGGCATCCATGAGATCGCCGGGCTGCGCGTGTGCCTGCCCGCTTGCCTCGCGAATGCGGGTCGCGACGCTTTCAAGCGGCTCGGCGCGGCGGCCGGTGAGCACGACGGTCGCCCCCTCCGCCGCCAGCGCAAGGGCGGCCGCC
>CAXUIE010000102.1:8663-10168 GCA_964250825.1 uncultured Acidisphaera sp.
GCTCGTCAGTCATTTCGAGCAGGGGAAGCGTTCGGTCATGAACTGGAGGAAGGCCTCGGTGGGCGGCGCGGACAGCCGGCCCGGCTCTGCCCGCACCCAGGTGACGAACTCATCCAAGGTGGCGGTGCGCTTCGGCGCCGGGTCGGGAAAGCAGATGGTGCGCGGCTGATTGCTCTTGCGCTCCTGCGTCAACTGCATGTCGACGGCGGCCTGGGTGAAGCCGTGGCAGAAGTTCTCGGCGGCGAGGCCGTCCTTTTCCTGACGCTTCGCGGCGCACAAATTGCCGAGCTGCCCGGCGTTGCGCACGTCGAAGTCGCGCGGCTCGACGGCCCGGGCGGGTGACGCGGCCAGGCCGGCAACGAGAAGCGCGGCGGCGCCGAATGCGATGGTGCGGTCGAACATGACCCAATCTCCCCCAGGAGCGGCGTTCCGGCTGGTCGGCGCCGGAGGCCGCGACCATATGGTGTTGTCATGGACCTCGATTTCACGGAAGACGAAATCAGCCGCTATTCGCGCCATATCCTGCTGGCCGAGGTCGGTGGCGTCGGGCAAGCCAAGCTGAAGGCGGCGCGCGTGCTGGTCGTCGGCGCGGGCGGGCTCGGCAGCCCCCTCGTCTTATACTTGGCCGCGGCCGGGGTCGGCACGATCGGCGTGGTGGACGACGATCGGGTGGAGCTGTCCAACCTGCAGCGACAGATCGCTCACACAACCGGCGGGCTCGGCGCGCCCAAGGCTGCCTCGGCGGCGGCGGCGGCGCGGGCGATCAACCCCCAAGTCCGGGTGGACATCCACGAGCAGCGGCTGACCGCCGGCAACGCGCTGGCCTTGATCGGCGATGCCGCCGTCGTTTGCGACGGGCCCGCCAACTTCCCGACCCGCTTTCTCGTCGCCGACGCCTGCGTCCTCGCTCGGCGAACCCTGGTGTCGGCGGCGGTGCTGCGATTCGAGGGCCAGCTTTCCACCTTCAAGCCGCACGCCGGGGCGGATGCGCCCTGCTACCGCTGCCTCCACCCCGAACCGCCGCCGCCCGGCTTGGTGCCAAGCTGCAGCGAAGCCGGCGTGCTCGGCGCGGTGACGGGCGTGATGGGCACGTTGCAGGCGACCGAGGCGATCAAGGAAATTCTCGGCATCGGCGACAGCCTGTCCGGCCGGCTGCTGATCTGGGACGCGCTCGCGGCGCGCTTCACCACCATTCGCCTCAAGCGCGACCCGCACTGCCGCCTGTGCGGCGGCGCCCCGTCCATCACGGACCTCTCGGCCCACGCCCGTTTGCCCGAGCCGGCCTGTGCCGCCCGCTGAGCCGCTCGGCATCCTGCTGCTCTCGGCCGCGCACGATCGCGCGCACTACGCGTTCGTGCTGGCGACCGGCGCCGCGGCGCTCGGCCGGGGGGTCGTGCTGTTCGCCACCAATGGTGGCTGCCGCGCGTTGCTCGAGGACTGGTCGGCGCTCGACGCCGCGGCACGGGCCGCGACGGTGCGGGCCCGGGGGGTCGCGGGGGTGGCCG
>CAXUIE010000103.1:0-5512 GCA_964250825.1 uncultured Acidisphaera sp.
GGATGGAGCTCCGGCCATACCCGTAGGTTCGCTCGCGCGTCGGGCGGCGGCGGCCGAGCCATTCCGCGCCCCACGCCAGCAGCAAGCCGAGCACGTCACCCAGATTATGCGCGGCGTCGGCCAGCAGGGCGACGGAGTGCGCAGCGATCCCGAACATGACCTCGGCCGCCACGAAGCCCGTGTTGAGGGCCGCGCCAAGGGCGAAAGCTTTGTCAAACCCCGTCGGCGGCTGATGATGCTGATGATGCGCGCCGCCGTGCGCATGATCGTGCTGGGCGTGATCGTGCGCGTGCCCGTCCATGTTCGCCTATTATGCGCCGGAACTCGGCCGCAGCATCGCCTATTCGGCCGCACTCGCGGTTGGCGCGGCCCGTTGCGGTTGCCAACTTTTCAGCACAGGGAGTACTTCCTTGGCAAACAAATGCAGCGATTGCTCGGCTTTCTCGTACGGGATGCCGCCGAAGCGGAATGAGGTGTTCAGCTCGAAATCGCCGATCAACGCTCGCCGGGCTTCCAGCTCGCGCAACACCCGGTCGGGTGTTCCCCAGACCGCCGCCTTCATGAAGCCCTCGACAGCGCCCTCGAGACCGCCCTTGCGCGCGATCTCGGCTTTCTGGGCGTAGGCGTCGTAGCCCTTCACGGTCTTGAAGTGCTCGCCGAGCAGTTCGTAATGGTGGAAGTTGCTTTCCACGAACTTGCCCATGTATTGGCGCGCCGACTGCTCCGCTTCGTCCAGGGTCGGCGCGCAGAGGCAGAAATCGGTGATCATCATCGTCGGGGCGGGGATTCCGTGGTACTTGCGGTGCAGGTCGCGATTGAGCTGGATCGCGGGCAGCCGCATCGGCCACGGCCGGTCGGAGAACATTACCATGTGCGCGCCGAGCTTGGCGGCCGAGTTGACCGAATCCTCGCTCGACGCAACCGCGTAGATCCGCCCGTCGAAGCTGTGCTTGGGCCGTGGGCGTATCTCGATGCGCGGCTGCTCGTAGTGCGGGCCGTTCCCTTCGATCCAACCGGTTCGCAGCGCTTGCACGATCATCGGCGCGGCCTCGTCGAAGCGCGTTCGGCTTTCGTCCATGGTGCCGCGAAACGCCGCGAACTCGCGACGCGCGAGGCCGCGTCCGAGCCCGAGCCGGAGGCGGCCCTTGCAGAGGTAATCGAGCATCGCGGCCTGTTCGGCGACCCGCAGCGGGTCGTGCCAGGGAACGATGACGGCGGCGGTCCCGAGATCGACGTCGGGGCAAACGCCCGCCAGGTAGGTCATGAGCTGGAGGTTGTCGGGGCAAAACGAGTAGTCGAAGAAGTGATGCTCGGCCGACCACAGCACGTCGAAGCCGAGTTCCGGCGCCTGACGGGCGAGGCGTAGGTCCTCGTCCCAAACCTGGTCGTCGCTCGTTCCCTCCCAGCCATAGCTGGAGAAGATCATCATCAGGCCTACATCCATGGGTGCCTCCCGAAGAACCTACTCGCCGGTATCGTCTCACCATCGACCAATGGTGGCAACGCGGGCCGCATGTTGACGCATTCTGAACGTGCGCCCGCGAGTATGTCAGGCGCTCGGCACGGCAAGCGCGGGGATGGCGCGCCCCGGCGCGATCGGCCGACGGGTGAGCGTGAGGCACACGGTCGCCCCGAAAAGCAGCAGGCAACCGGCTATCAGGAACGCCAGACTATAGTTTCCGCTGTAGGAAACGACATAGCCGGTCAGGATGGGCGCGGCGATGCCGAACAGGTTGCCGCCCGAAACCAGGAAGCCGTTCGCCTTGCCGCTGTAGGCGGTGTCAGTGAGCAGGTCGTTGAGCAGCGCGATGTTGAGGCCGACCGCGCTCGCGATCCCGGTCAGGGAGATCGTGAACAACAGCAGGATCGTCCAAATGCCGTTCACCCAGGGGAGCAGAAGGATGACGGCGGAAACCAGCATCATGGTCGCGACCATACCTCGCCGCCGGCCGGAACCCACGGCGCCCCGAAGGCGGCGGTCGCTCCAGCGCCCCACCAGCATGGTGATGACCACGGCGGCCGCATAGGGAACGGCCGTGTAGAAGCCAGTCTTGAGAATGCTGAGGTGGCGAACCGTTTGGAGATAGCTCGGCATCCAGGTCAGGAAGAGGTATTGCGCGTAAACCGCGCTGCCCTGGGTGACGAACAGCGCCCAAAGGCTGCGGGAGCTCAACAGCGCCAGGAACCCGGCGCTGGCGCTGCCGGCCGCTTCCGCGTGGCCTCGTTCGGCGAGGATCTTGGCCCGCTCCGCGTCGCCGATGAAGCGCGACTGCTCCGGTTGTCGGAACCAGACGAGCCAGACCGCCAGCCAGACGAAACCGACGGCGCCCGCGGCGACGAACCCGCCGCGCCAACCGAGCAAACTTGTCACGGCGGCCACGAGCATGGCGCCGAGCGCTGGGCCGGCGTAGCCGCCACTGTTGAACACAACGGTTGCCAGCCCGCGTTCGCCGGCCGGGATCCATTCGCGGATCACCCGTCCGCCGGCCGGGTAAGTGGAGGCCTCCCCGAAACCCATGGCCAGCCGGGCGGCGAAGATCGCCGTGAAGCTGCCGGCCAGCCCCGTCGCCATCGTGGCGAGCGACCAGAACGCCATGCCGAAGGCTGCGACGCCCCGCGTGCCCACGCGATCGACCACGATCCCCCACGGGATCAAGGTCACGAGATAGGTCCAAAGGAAGGCCGAAAAGAGATAGCCCATCTCGACCTGGGAGAGATGGAAGTCGGCCGCGATCGGGCCGGCCGCCACGGACAGCGCCACGCGATCGATGTAGTTGATCGTGCAGGCGGTGAATAACAGCAGATAGATCCATGCGCGTCCGGGCATCGTTCCCTCCGGCTTGATTGAAGAGCGCGGCGTTTCCGCCGAATCCGGATGGTAACGGCCCGCCCGCTTCAGCGTGGTGCGGTTTCCGGCATGAGCAGCAAAAGCGAAGCGAGCGCAACCAGGGCAATGGAAGCCGCGGTGAAAAACGCGGCGGAATAGCCGGCGTGATCGACGATGACGCCGGCGATGAGGCCGCTGCTCGCCGCGCCGATCCCTTGCAGGGTCGCGACCGCGCCTTGCGCGACGTTGAACCGGCCCGTCCCGCGCATCAGGTCGGCGACGACGAGCGGCGTGATCGCGCCGAAAATGCCGGCGCCCACTCCGTCGAGGAGTTGCACCCCGATGAGCCACCACGTTTGGTTCGAGAAGGTGTAGAGCACCGCGCGAACGGGAAGCACGGCGAAGCCCACCAGCAGGATCGGCTTGCGCCCGAACCGGTCGGCGGTGCGTCCGACCGCGAGCGCGATCGGCAGCATGATGAGCTGCGCGGCGATGATGCAGGCCGACATCATGGCGGTGGCCAGATCCTTGTGCGTCGCGGCCAGTTTCTGGCCGACAAGCGGCAGCAGCGGCGCGTTGGCCAAATGGAACAAGAGCGCGCAGCAGCCGAAAACCATCAGCGGGCGGGAGCCGGTCAGCACGCGCCAAGGCGAGTCCGGCGCCGGCGCTCCGGAAAGGTCGTCCGAGTCGGCGCCCCGCGCTCGTTCGTGATCGATCGCACGGCTTGGGATGGACTGCACCGCGATCGCGGCGAGAACGGCAGCCACAGGCACGAGAAGGAACACCGCGCGCTGCGACACGGCCCAACCGACCACCCCGGCCGCACTGGCGATGGCGACGTTGCCGGCATGGTCGAACGCCGCGTTCCGCCCCATTCGGCGTGCTAGCGCCGATCGCGTGTAGAGCCCGAGCGTGAGCGCGGCGATTGCGGGGCCGAACACGTCGCCAACGGCGGCCATCAGCGCATTAGCGATCATCACGGGCCAGAAGGTCGGCCGCGCGTAGATCGCCACGGCGCCCGCCCCGAGCGTCGCGAGCGCCGCAATGATCAGTCCGCGCTTTGCGCGGGTCGCGTCGATAACCGCGCCGGCCGGCGTTTGCAGCGCAAGCGCGAGCAAGCCGCCGATCGTCGTCACAAGGCCGACGCCCGACTGGCTCCAGTGCTGCCGCGTCACCAGGAACACGTTCAGGTAAGGCCCGAGCGCGCCGCGCACGTCGGCCAGGAGGAAATTGAGCGCGTCGAGCGAGCGGGGACGGAAGCTGGCGCCCGGCCCGGTGTTGGGCGCGGCGGTCACGGTCAGAACCGGGCGATCAGCGTGATGCCGGCCACCATCAGCGCCGCGCCCGCCGCGCGCGCCAGGTTCATCGGATGGGTCTGCATGTGCAGCAGGCCAAAGTGGTCGATGGCCAGCGACATGAGGATGTTCGCCGTGATGGTGAGTCCGGCGAACGCCCCGGCGCCGATCCGGTCGACGAACAAAAGGCCCGCCACCACCGCCAAAGCCCCGATCAGCCCGCCTAGCGGCGCCCACCAGGGCATGGCGATGACGCCTTCGACCGTGGGCAGCGGCCGCGGCAGGCAGGCGAAAACGACCAACAGCAAGGCGACGATCGGCGCGAAGGAAACCACGCTGGCAAGCCAGGGATTGGTCAGCGCGTTGCGCAGCGCGCCATTCATCGGCGGTCCCCACGCTTGCAGCGCGCCCGCGACAAGGATCAGCGGATATAGCCAAGTGGATGTCATCGGACATCTCCTGCGAGCGTTGGGTTGGATCAGCCGACCAGGATCAACGCGCCGAGGGCAAGGATCAGGGCCGGCGGCATGACCAGCAGCCCGAGCTTGAGGAAGGTCCATGCCCCGACCTGCAACCCTTCGCGCCGCAGCACCGCGAGCCAGAGAATCGTCGCGAGCGATCCGGTCACGGATAGGTTCGGGCCGAGGTCGATGCCGATCAGCACGGCCCCTGTCACGTCAGGCGGGCTGCGGGCGGCTTGCACCGCCATTCCGGCGATCAGCCCGGCCGGCAGATTGTTCATCAGGTTGCACGCGAAAGCGAGCCCGATGCCGCTGACCCACGCCGCATCCGCCGCCGAGCGCTGCGCAAGGTAACGAAGCAGGTCGCCGGCGGCGCCGATCAGTCCGGTGCGGTCCAGCGCTTCGACGAGCACGAAAAGGCCGGCGACCAGCGGCAGCACGCCCCAGGGTATGTCGCCCAGCACGTCCCAAGGCGTCGGTCGTTTTAGCGCTAGCACAGAACCCGCGGTGAGAAGGCCGGCCAAGCAGGTCGGCAAGCCCAACGGCCAGTCGAGCGCGGAGGCGGCCAGCAGGGTCGCCGCCGTCAGCGCGATTCCGGCGGCGGCGACGCGGCCTGCTGACGGTAGCGGGGAGGTCTCGATCGTCATCTCGATCGTTTGCCGCAACGCCCCGTGCTGGGTCATCCGGAGCACGGCATACGTGGCGGTGATCGAGAGCAGCGAGGGCAGGGCGTAGCGGGGCAGCCATTGCAGCAGCGGCGGCATGTGGCTGCCGTAGATCACCAGATTGGCCGGGTTGCTGATTGGCAGCACAAACGAAGCCGCGTTCGCGATGAAGGCGCAAACAAAAAGGTAAGGGAGCGGTTGCTCCGTCTTGGCGGCGCGCGCGACGGCGGCGACAGCGGGGGTCAGCACGACGGCCGTCGCGTC
>CAXUIE010000103.1:5522-10155 GCA_964250825.1 uncultured Acidisphaera sp.
GGGCGGCGCGGGCCGCCAACCAGTCGAATAGGCCCTCCCGCCGGGCGACCTCCGCCAGCAGCATCATGCCGAGCAGGAACAGGTAGACGTCCGTTCCTTTCGCGACACCCCGCCATGCGTCCTGAACCGGGAGCAAACCGGTCAGCACGAGCACGGACGCGCCGGCGACCGCCCAAATGGCTTCCGGCAATCTCCAGGGGCGCAGGATCACGCCGCCCGTGGCGAGTGCTGCGACCGCCCAGGTGGCGGCGAGCGTCGGTAACATATCGGCTACAGATCTGGCCGCATCTCGCCACCGGCGGCGTTCGCCGGGGACGGGCGGCCCGCTTGTTGTCGGGAGTCAGCGTTCTTTATGTCGCCCCCCTGGCCGGCTTCCGTTTGGCCGACGCTAGGGCCGCGTCGACGGCCTTGCGCGCCCAGCGGCAAAGCGCGTCGGGGTCGTCCAGCAATTCAGGCGGGCAGCTCCAATAGGAGCCGATCGTGTGGTGGCCCCCTTTGGTCGCGTAGGTGAACGGCCCTTGGCCGCGCGCCTCGTAGTCGGTGCGGTTGGCATCGCCCACTTTCAGGAACAACTCGCCGCGAACGATCAGCGCGAACATCGTGCCGTCGTGGTAAAGGCCCGCGCCGCCGAACATCGACCGCGCCGCAACCGGCCCCATCTGCGCAAGCAAATCCCGCACGAACGCGATGAATGGCTCGTCGCGCGGCATCCTAGATCAACGACGATCCGACATAGTTCTCCGCGAGCAAGGTTGCCGCCGCCACCGAGCCGGCCACCTCGTCGCGTTCCGCCCGCTGCACGCGCCGCTCGAACGGCGTGTGGCTTTCGAAACGGTGCAGCAGTGATGTCATCCACCAGGAGAAGCGCTGCGCTTTCCAAACACGCCGCAGGCAGGTTTCGGAGTAGCCCGCCAGCGGCGTGCCGTCGTTGTCATGATACCAGGCTCGGAGCGCGCGGGCCAACACCGCCACGTCGTGGGCGGCGAGATTGAGCCCCTTGGCCCCGGTCGGCGGCACGATGTGCGCGGCGTCGCCGAGCAGGAACAGGCGGCCGTGCTGCATTGGCTCCACGAGGAAGCTGCGCATCGGGGTCACGCCCTTTTGCCTGATCGGGCCTTGCTGCAGATGGAAGCCGGGAACGGCGAGCCGCGTGTCGAGTTCGGCCCAGATGCGGTCGTCGGACCAGGCCTCCGCGTCCTCGTCGGGCGCGCATTGCAGGTAAAGGCGGCTCACGGTGGGCGAGCGCATCGACAGCAGCGCGAAGCCGCGCTCGTGCCCGGCATAAACCAGTTCGCGCGAGGACGGGGCCGTGTCGGCCAGGATGCCGAGCCAGCCGAATGGGTAGCCGCGCTCGAACACCCGTAGCACGCCGTCCGGGATCGAGGGCCGGCAGATGCCGTGGAACCCGTCGCAACCCGCGATGAAGTCGCACGGGAGCGAGCGGTCCTCGCCCGCCAGGTTGTAGCGGATCTCCGAGCGGTCGCCTTGCAGATCATGGACGCTCACCCGGTCGGCCTCGAACACGATCGGCGCCCCCGACGCCACCCGCGCTTCGATCAGGTCGCGCACCACCTCATGCTGGCTGTAGACCGTCACCGCGTGGCCGGTCAGCGCCTTGAGATCGATGCGGTGGTCACGTCCGTGAAAGCGCAGGATCGTGCCTTCGTGCGGCAAGCCGACGCGCCGCATCCGCTCGCCGACCCCCGACCGCGCCAGCAGATCGGCCGTGCCGCGCTCGAGCACGCCGGCCCGGATGCGATTCTCCACGTAGTCGCGCGAGCGCGCTTCAAGGATCACGCTCTCGATCCCGGCGAGGTGCAGGAGATGTCCGAGAAGCAGGCCCGCCGGCCCGGCGCCGACAATGCCGATCTGGGTGCGCTGTGATCCGTTCATTGCCCCAGCATGGCACGAGCCCTCGACGGTGTCAGTGCATCTGGACGTTGCCGTCGGTGCCGAGCGTCACGGCGACCGTCCGGCCATCCTTTTCGCATGTCCCATGCCACGTCGCGTGCGCGTCCACGCCGAGGCCCGACACCGGTCCGCCGCACTTGCTCTGGATGGTGGCGCGCGCTTGGTCGGCCGGGATGGCCGGCAGGGTGGAGCCGGAGCGGTCGGCGCGCGCTTCGCCGGCGGGAACGGAGCCGTTCGCCGCCGCGTTGGGATGGGTCTGATCCGGAGTGCGGGGGATGGCGCGCGGGCCGATGGTGCCGGGGTCCGACTTGATCTGGGCGAGCCCGTTCCCCGCGGCGGAGACGCTTAGCGCGAAAGCAAGGATCAAGGTCGGCCGCATGTCGTGTCTCCGGGCTGTGTTCTGTGGGCGAGAGCGCGTCGATTGACAGGGCGTTGCCATGACACGCAGCCGTGACAGGCAAGGCGTCGTCCGCATCGGCATCTCGGGCTGGACATATCGGCCCTGGCGCGGGGTGTTCTACCCGGCGGGCCTGCCGCGAAAGCAGGAACTCGCCTTTGTCGCCGCCCGATTTCCCACGATCGAGGTCAACGGCACGTTCTACAGCTTGCAGCGGCCTGAAACTTTCGCCGCCTGGGCCGAGCAAACCCCCGACGGCTTCACCTTCGCCGTCAAGGTGCCCCGGTTCCTCACGCATATGAAGCGCTTGCGACAGATCGAGGCGCCGATGGCCAACTTTATCGGTTCCGGCTTGCTGCGGCTCGGGCCGAAGCTGGGGCCACTGCTTTGGCAGTTTCCGCCCAGCTTTCGTTTCGACCCCGATCTGCTCGCGGGGTTCCTGCCGCTGCTGCCGCGTGACACCGAGCAAGCGGCGGCGTTCGCGCGGCGCCACGCCGACGGGCATCTGAGACACGGATCGTGGCTCCACGCGGATGCCGTCCGCCCCATGCGGCACGCCTTCGAGATCCGCGACGATAGTTTCCGCGATCCCCGCTTCGTCGCGCTGCTGCGCGCGCACGGGGTGGCGCTCGTTTGCGCCGATGCGGTGGCGTGGCCGCGTTTGATGGATGCGACGGCCGATTTCGTCTACTGCCGCCTGCACGGCTCCGAAGTGCTTTATGCCAGCGGCTACGACGGCGACGCCCTTGATGGCTGGGCGGCGCGCGTGTGGGCGTGGTCGAACGGGTGCGAGCCCGCCGACGCCGAGCGCGTTGCCGGCGAGGCTCCTCGCCAGGCGCGGGACGTGTTCGTCTACTTTGACAACGATGCGAAGGTGCGGGCGCCGCAGGACGCGGCCGGGCTGATCCGCCGGATCGCCGCTTGCCCCGCCGGCGGGAGAGGGCTGCCACAGACCGCCCCCCTTTCGCTTGCCGCGTTCCCGCCCGATACTCGACCCTAGCAAGCAAGGCGCGCTGATGGCCCATACTTTCCGCTTCGACCCGATCCAGCTGCCGCCGGAGGCGGAGGTGCTCCGTCGCGAAGTCCGCGCGTTCCTGCGTGACGAAATCCGCGCCGGCGCGTTCGACCCGGCCCGGCGCGGCGAGTCCGGCTTCAACCGCGCGTTCAGCCGCAAGGTGGGGGAGCGCGGCTGGATCGGCATGACATGGCCGACCGAGCATGGCGGGCACGGGCGCACCCAGCTCGAGCGCTACGTCGTGATCGAGGAAATGCTGGCGCATCGGGCGCCCACCCGCGCCCATTCCACCGCCGACCGGCAAAGCGGCCCCGTGCTCATCAAGTACGGCACCGAGGAGGTGAAGCGGGCCATCCTCCCGGCCATCGTGCGGGGCGAGCTCGCCTTCTGCATCGGGCTGTCGGAACCCAATTCGGGCTCGGACGTGTTCGCGGCCTCTACGCGGGCGACCAAGACGGATGGCGGCTGGCTCATCAACGGCCGCAAGATCTGGACCTCGGGCGCGCACGAGGCTGACTACATGATCGGGCTGTTCCGCACCTCGCGGCCCACCGAGGAGAACCGCCGGCACGGGTTGACGCAGTTCCTCGTCAAGATGGAAACGCCCGGCATCACCGTCCGCCCGATCGAGAACCTGGCCCGCCAGCGCGACTTCAACGAGGTGGTGTTCGACGACGCGTTCGTGCCCGACAGCCACCTCGTCGGCGCGGTCGACATGGCGTGGAAGCAGGCCACGGACGAGCTCGCCTACGAGCGCAGCGGTCCCGACCGGTTCCTCGAAACCCTTCCCGTGCTGACCGAGCTCATCCGCGCCGCCGGGCCGGAGCCGGGCGAGCGCTTGGCCGAGGGGATCGGCCGGGAGATCGCGCACCTGAAGACCTTGCGGCGCATGTCCGTCTCGGTCGCCGGGATGCTGCAGGCGGGGCAGACGCCGTCGGCGGAGGCGGCGGTGGTCAAGGACGTGGGCACCAACTGGGAGCAGGCGCTGCCCGGCCGCGCCCGCGCCCTGCTGCCGCCGCGCCCGACCTCGGCGGGCAATCCGAGCCGGTATGACGAGGTGATGCGGTTCAATACCCTGATCGCGCCCAAGCTGACGATCCAGGGCGGCACGCGCGAGGTGCTGCGCGGCATCATCGCCCGCGGCCTCGGGCTTCGGTGAGCGCGCGGCGATGAGCGACAACGAGACCATACTCGCGGACACCGCGACCCGGCTATTCCAGGACCTTTGCACGCCCGCCGTCATCAACGACGCGGAGAACGGCGTGTTTCCGGACCAGCTTTGGTCCACTTTGGAGGAATCGGGGCTCACG
>CAXUIE010000104.1:0-9419 GCA_964250825.1 uncultured Acidisphaera sp.
CGCCCGGGGTGTGCGACCAGGCCACCCGCGTGGCTCTCGAACGGCTGGCGTCGGCAGGAATGCTGGCCCGCCCGGACGCGGTCACGCTGACCCGGGCCGACCATCTTTGGCGGACGATCCAGGGAATGTTGCGGATCACCCTTGGCCGGGATGTGCCCGCGATCCTGCCCGAAGCCTCGCGCGACGCGCTGCTGCGCGCGACCGGGTCGGTTGATTTCGCGGCGCTGCGCGCCACCATGGAACGCACGGCGCGCGACGTGCGCGCGTCGTTCATTCGTTATGTCGGGGAGATCGAGGCATGAGCTTGTTGGAAGGCGATGCGGCGCCGGCGTTCGAGATGCCGGCGACCGGAGGCCGGACGGTCAGCCTAGCGGCCATGCAAGGCAAGCCGTTCGTGCTTTATTTCTATCCGAAGGCCGACACGCCGGGCTGCACCAAGGAGGCTTGCGCGTTTCAGGAAGCGCTGCCGCAGCTTGGTGCGCTCGGCCTCGACGTGATCGGCATCTCCCGGGACGCGATGCAGCCGATCGAGAAGTTCGCCGAAAAGTATTCGCTGACGTTCCCGCTTGCCTCCGACGAGAAGGGCGATGTTTCGGAAGCGTACGGAGCTTGGATCGAGAAATCGATGTACGGAAGGACCTACATGGGCCTCGACCGCGCCACGTTCCTGATCGACAGGGAAGGCAAGGTCGCCAGTATCTGGCGAAAGGTGAAGGTGGACGGCCACGCCAAGGCCGTGATGGAGGCCGCGAACGCGCTGGGGTAGTTTCCCCCTCGCCGAACCCTCCCCCAAACCGCTTACCTCTCCTCCCGCTTTGCGCGAGAAAGGCCGGGGTGACGGTGCGCTAGGCTGGACGTGCGACGGACCGGCGCTTGTCCCCGAAGAAAGCGGCGAACGCGAGCGCCAAGGTCGTGAGGAAGACCCAGTGCGCCGGACGCAAACCGTCCGCCCAGTCGATGTCGAAATTCGCGGCGAACACCCGGCTTGGGGGGATGTGGGTGGCAAGATCGTACCAGGCGTACTCGATGCCGGCGGTGGCGCAGCAAGCGGCGGCCGACAAGGCCAGCAGCGCCGCCCATTGCCGCTGAGCGCCGGCTGGGAGCAGCCGCCAGAGCAGGAGCCAGACGAGAAGTCCGGACATCAGAATCGATTCGCCCACGTTCGCCTTGGATTGCAGGGCGGCGTGAAACACCGCGAGCAGGGCGATGCCGTAGATAAGCCGGTGCAACTGCCTCCAGCGTTTGCCCATGCGGCGCACGGCCGCGTCCGTCGAGGTGACGCCGAGCGCCATGACCCCAAGCAACGCGACGAAGCCGATGGTGAGATAAAAACGGTGGATGATCTCGGCGCCGACATGCAGCAGGTGGCCGTTCTGGTCGATCACGTAGAACGTGAGGTGGACGAGGCCGTAGACCATGGCGGCGACGCCCACCATCCGGCGCACGACGGGCAAACTAGGCCAGGCGAGCAACAAACGCGCTGGTGTGATCGCCAGGGAGAGAAGCGTGAGGCGGATGGTCCAAAGCCCGGTCCAGTGGATAAGGGAGTTGAGCGGCCGGGCGCCGAGATCGTCTGTCGTCAGTTGGACGGCCAGCACTGCCGCCGGCATGAACAAGGCCACGAACACGACGAGCTTGAGCATCGAAAGCCGGCCGGCGCGGTCGCGCCACGGTCGCTTGGCCGGCCGCTTGCGGGGCATCGCCCGGCTCATGGCGGAGCGGGGCCGCCCGCCGGATCGGGGAAGGACGGAACCGCAAGCCGCTGGAAATTCGCGGGCGGACGGAACAGGGCGGCGGGCTGCGGCGCATAGGTGACGGAGACCGCCTCGATATGGCCGCCGCCATATTGCGGGTCGTGCCCCTCGCCGCGCAGCACGAGCCCGTCTCGCGTGACGCAGAGGCGCGCGCTCCTGTCCTCCGGCGTCCGGACGTCCCACTCGGTGCAGGACTCCCCAGCCACCCTCGCTTCGCCGTGGCGCGTGTACGTCATCCGGGTGTTCGGCAGATAGTCGCGCGCCGGCCCGGTCTTGAGCGGAAGCTCGAACACGACGTGCTGTTGCGACAGCACCACCATCGCCCGGTCGGCGGCGCGGTCCACGATGAGATAGCCGGGCAGATCGGCGGGCTCGGCCCGAATGCGGCCCGCGCTCAGGTGCGCGCGGACAGCCATTGGCGGCCTGCCGGGCGAGCCTTGGACCTGATAGTCGATGACGGCGTCCCGGGTCGGGATCAAAACCGGTCGCTCCTGCGCGGCCACCGGGGATGCGGCCATCGCAAGAAGCGCAACAAGTCGCCCGATCACGTGAGGGCGTCCGCGCACGCGCCGGGGCGAGCCAGCGCCCGGATCGCGGCGTGGAGAACCTCCGGCGCGGGTGACGCGATCCAGCGCGCGGGCGCTTCGAGGGCGGCGGCGAGCAGGCTCTTGTAGTCCTCGCGCGCCACCTCCTCGGTGCCGAACTGGGCGAGGTGGCTGGTGACGAACTGCGTGTCGAGCAACCGGAACCCGCCCAAGCGCAGCCGGGCCACCAGATGCACGAGCGCCACCTTGGATGCGTCGGTCACGCTGCTGAACATGCTTTCGCCGAAGAACGTGCCGCCGAGGACCACACCATAAAGCCCCCCCACCAGTCGACCGTTCTGCCGGCATTCGACCGAATGGGCGTGGCCCAGCCGGTGCAGCTCGCCGAACAACAGCTCGATCTGTGGATTGATCCAGGTGTCCTCGCGGCCGGGCGCGGCGGCGGCGCAGCCGGCGAGGGTCGCCGTGAAATCCTGGTCCGCCGACACGTCGAAGGTGGGGGAAAGCACCTTGCGGAGCAGCCGGCGCGACAGGTGAAAGCGGTCGAGCGGCAGGATGCCGCGCCGTTCCGGGTCGAGCCAGTAAAGCCGGTCGCCGCGCCGCGTTTCCGCCATCGGGAAGAGGCCGTGACGATAGGCTCGGAGCATCAGCTCCGGCGTGATCTCTACGGCTCGCCGTGACATCGATCAGGTGTGTCCGCGGGTGTCGTGGCCCTGGCGCTAGATGTGCTCGGCCACAAACCGTTCAAGCCAATGGATTGTGTAATCGCCAGCGACGAAGCTCGGGTCGTCGACCAGGCGGCGATGCAGCGGGATGGTGGTGGCGATCCCGACCACGGCGAACTCGTCGAGCGAACGCCGCAACCGCGCGATCGCTTCCCGCCGCGTGGGCGCATGGACGATCAGCTTGGCGATCATGCTGTCGTAATAAGGCGGGACATCATACCCGGCGTAGAGCGCGGAATCCACCCGGACGCCGAGGCCGCCCGGGGCGTGATAGGCCAACACCTTGCCCGGAGACGGTGCGAAGGTGTGGGGATCCTCGGCGGTGATCCGGCACTCGATCGCGTGCCCCTCAAAACGGATGTCGGACTGCGTGAAGCCGAGCGGGCCGCCGCTCGCGACGCGGATCTGCTCGCGCACCAGGTCAACCCCGCACAGCATTTCCGTGACCGGGTGCTCCACCTGCAGCCGCGTGTTCATCTCGATGAAGGCGAACTGGCCGTCCTGGTAGAGAAACTCGAGCGTGCCCGCGTTGCGATAACCGAGCCGACGCAGGGCGGCGGTTACGTTGGCGCCGAGCTCGTCGCGCATCGCGCCGGTCATGGCGGGCGAGCCTGCTTCCTCCAACAACTTCTGGTGCCGCCGCTGCAAGGAGCAGTCCCGCTCTCCGAGATGCACCACGCCGCCATGCGCGTCGGCCAGGATCTGCAGCTCGATGTGCCGGGGCCGGTCGAGGTACTTCTCGATGTAAACGGCGTCGCTGCCGAAGCCGGCGCGGGCCTCGGCGCGGGCGAGGCGGAATGCTTCCTCGAGATCGTCGGCCGCCAGCGCGACCTTCATGCCGCGCCCGCCGCCGCCGGCCGCCGCCTTGACGAGCACCGGATAGCCGATGCCGGCGGCCACCTGTCGCGCCGTCGCGAGATCGGGCACCACGCCGTCCGAGCCGGGCACCAGGGGGACGCCGAGCGAGGCCATGGCGGCCTTCGCGGCGACCTTGTCGCCCATCATGCGGATGTGCTCCGGGGCAGGGCCGATGAAGGCGAGGCCGTGCGCTTCCACCGTCTCGGCGAAGTCGGCGTTCTCGCTCAGGAAGCCGTAGCCGGGGTGGATGGCGTCGGCCCCGGTGATGCTGGCGGCCGATAGGATGGCGTGGATGTTGAGATAGCTGTTGCGGGCGGCCGGCGGGCCGATGCAGACGCTCTCGTCGGCCAGCCGGACGTGCATCGCCTCAGCATCTGCGGTCGAGTGGACCGCGACCGTGGCGATGCCAAGCTCGCTGCACGTGCGTTGGATGCGGAGCGCGATCTCGCCGCGGTTCGCGATCAGGATCTTGCGGAACACCGCCCTATTCCAGGATCACGAGCGCCTCGCCGTACTCCACCGGGCCGCCCGAGCCGACGAGGATCTGGGCGACGGTGCCGGCCTTGGGCGCCTTGATCTGATTGAACGTCTTCATCGCCTCGATCAGCAGCAGGGTTTGCCCCGCCGCTACCGACTGGCCGACCATCACATAGGGCGGCAAGCCCGGCTCCGGGGAAAGGTAGGCCACACCGACCATCGGGCTCAGAACCGCGCCAGGATGCTGGCTGATGTCGGTGGCGATTGCTGGCGACGCGGGAAGCGGTGTCGCGACCGCGATTGCCTCGGGCGGCGTCGAGGTTGAGTAGACGACCGGCGACGGCGCGCGCGCGACCCGGATGCGACTGTCCTTTTCGCCGATCTCGATCTCGGTCAGCCCGGTCTCGGCGAGGATGGCCGCCAGGGCGCGGATGGCTTCGGCGTCGATGAACGCGCGGCTCATGGGGTTTCCGCCAGCAGATCGGCCATGGCCGTCATGGCCAGGGCGTAGCCGCGAATGCCGAGGCCGCAAATCACCCCAACGGCGGCCTTTGAAACATAGGACAGATGCCGAAACGATTCCCGGCGGTGGATGTTGGTCACGTGAACCTCAATGACCGGCAGGTCGGTGGCCAAAAGGGCGTCCATCAGCGCGATGGACGTGTGGCTGTAGCCCGCGGGGTTGATGACGATGCCGGCCGCGCGATCCCGGGATTCCTGCACCCACGAGATCAGCTCGCCCTCGCCATTGGTTTGGCGGAAGTCGATCGCGAGCCCGAGCGCCTCGGCGGCTTCGGCGCAAAGCTGCTCGACATCGTCCAGGGTTGAGCGGCCATAAACCCGCGGTTGACGCATCCCGAGCATATTGAGGTTCGGCCCGTTCAGAACGGCGATCAGCGGAAGGGGAGCCGGGTGGGTCATACTGTCTCGCGCCTAGCATAGCGCCGTGCCGCGGTCCAACGAGACGCGCCGCCCCCGACGCCGCCTGTGTCGCGCCGGCTCGCGTTTTCTCTTGCAGCGAAGAAGTAGTGGACCTATCTCCGGTCCCACGCAGCAACGCACGTGCCTCTGGCCCTCGTGGTTACGCAACGACGTCAAGCGTTCTGGCAATCGCTCTGGTCGCTGGTTCGTTCGACCGTTTCGTCAACTCCGCCCGTCGCCTTTTCTCAGGCGGGCGATTGTAGGGGAGGCCCGGTGCGATGACACCCAAAATCGCCCGTTTCCTTGCTGAGCAGCAACCGGCCACGCCGTGCCTGGTGCTGGATGTCGATCGCGTGGAGGAGAACTTCCGCGCGCTGCAACGCGCCTTGCCGCTCGCTCAGGTTTACTATGCGGTGAAGGCCAACCCGGCCCACCCCGTGCTTGAGCGGCTCGTCAAGCTCGGCAGCCGGTTCGACGCGGCGAGCATCGAGGAGATCGAATCCTGCATCGCCGCGGGCGCCGACGCCGCGGCGATCAGCTTCGGCAACACGATCAAGAAGGCCGCCGCGGTCCGCCGCGCCCATGAAGCGGGCGTGACCATGTTCGCGTTCGACTGCGCCGAGGAGCTGGACAAGATCGCGCGCTTCGCGCCAGGCGCCCGCGTGTATTGCCGCATCCTGGTCGAGAACGCCGGCGCCGACTGGCCCTTGTCGCGCAAGTTCGGCACCACGATCGAGACGGCGCGAAGCTTGATGCTGCGCGCCGGCGACCTCGGGCTCGACCCGTTCGGGCTGTCGTTCCATGTCGGCAGCCAGCAGACAAGCACGGCCGCCTACGAGGCGGCGATCGGCCGCGTCGGAATGCTGTTCACCGACCTCAAGCAGGCGCGCGTGAACCTTCGAATGGTCAATCTCGGCGGCGGGTTCCCGACGCGCTATCGCGAGGACGTTCCGGAGATCGACCAGTTCGCCAGCGCGATCATGGGCGCGATGACGCAGCATTTTGGTAACGCGCTGCCCGAGATGGTCGTCGAGCCCGGGCGCTTTATCGTCGGGGATGCGGGGCTGGTGAGCTCGGAGGTGGTGCTCGTGTGCCGCAAGGCGGACGACGATCCCGTGCGCTGGGTGTATCTCGACATCGGCCGGTTCGGCGGGCTCGCCGAAACGGAAGGCGAGGCGATCAAGTACCGGCTGGTGACGCCGCATGACGGTGGTCCCATGGGTCCTGTCGCGATCGCCGGCCCGACCTGCGACGGCGCCGACATCCTCTATGAAAAGTCCAATTACCGGCTGCCGTTGGGCCTCGCGTCGGGCGAGCGGGTGGAGCTTCTGTCGGCGGGAGCCTACGTGTCGACCTACGCGAGCCAGGGATTCAACGGCTTCGCCCCGCTCCGGGAGCACTATATCTGACCTGAACCGGCCCGTTCGGGCCGGCAGCGGGGAGCAGCGGCCATGGACGATCTTGTGCTGGTCGAGGTCGACGGGCGTGGCGTGGCGACGGTCACGCTCAATCGCCCGGCGGTCGGCAACGCCTATAACGAGGAGATGCTTGACGCCCTCATCGCCGGCCTCGAGCGGATGGCGCCGGATGCGGCGGTGCGCTGCGTCGTGCTGCGCGGCGCCGGCAAGCACTTCCAAGCGGGCGCCGACATCAATTGGCTCGGCGAGGTCGCCGGCTATTCCGCCGAACGCGGCTACAAGGCCGCGATGGCGACCACGCGGGCGTGCGCCTTGTTGAACGAGTTTCCGAAGCCGACGATCGCCATCGTCCGTGGCGCGTGCTTCGGCGGCGGCTGCGGCATGGTGTGCTGCGTCGACGTGGCGTTCGCGACACCCGACGCCATCTTCGGCTTGACCGAGGTGCGGGTCGGCGTGGCGCCCACGCCGATTTCCACCCACATGGTCGACGCGATGGGGCTCCGTCACACGCGGCGGTACGCGCTTACCGGCGAGCGGTTCGACGCGGCCGAAGCCTGTCGCGTCGGCTTGATCCACGAGGTCGTCGCGCCGGAGCGGATCGAGGCGAAGCTCGCCGGCGTGCTGGATGCCGTTTTCCTTGGCGCGCCGGGGGCGATCGCCGCGACCAAGCGCTCTTTCCTCGACGCCAACGGTCTGACGCTCGATGCGCGCGAGATGTCCATGCTGGCGCACGAAAGCTGGACACAGCGCGCGTCACCAGAGGGCCGGGAAGGGACGGCGGCGTTCCGGGAGAAGCGCACTCCGAGCTGGTATCGCGCGGGCTGACTTACCGCCGTCACTTGCCGCGTCGTGGCGGATCCAGCCCCCTCAGCCAACCCTCTCCTCCGAATCGGGGAAAGTGAAGTTGACCCGATTTGGTGGAGCCTCCAGGGCCCTCGGCTACCGCTCGCCCGTGGCCTACGAAGCAGCAAGCGAGGACGTCACCGCAGAACCGTAATCACCCAAGCCCACCAAATCCCACGAAAGCGGGGCAGCTTCAGTCGTTTCCACGACGGCGAGCGCTCCGGGTCTCCACTCGACACCCAACGTGCTTGTAGTAGCCTTCCCCAAACACTTGAAGGGGATCGCGCCATGCCCGAAGTCAGCACCACCGAGGACGTGCCGTTGAGCGCGGACAAGGTTTGGAGCGTGATCGGCGACTTCTCCGGCATCCGCAAATGGGCCGTGCTGGTGCAGGCCGAACGCACCGAACAGACCCCGCAAGGCGCGGTGCGCAGCCTCACCATGCCCGACGGCCGGGTCGTGCGTGAGCTGCTTGTCCACCAGGACGCCTACTCCTACACCTACTCGCTCGATCGGCAGGACATGCGTGAATACGCCTCGACCGTCGCTGTCGTGCCGGTCAACGACGACGCGTCACAAATCAAGCTCACGATCCGCTTCACGCCCAACGACCCGACGGCGGCGGGCGAGGTCAGCGACAAGCTGACGCGCAATCTGCGCGGCAACGTCAAGGCGATGAAGAAGGCGCTCGGCATCCCTGTCTGAGCACGGGCGGTCTGAAACGGGAGAACCTCAATGCGGCCAAGGATCGCGATCATCGGCACGGGAGCGGTCGGCGGCTACGCCGGCGCCCATATAGCGCGGGCGGGCGAGGATGTCGTGTTCATCGATTTCTGGCCGGAGAACGTTGAAGCGATGCGGGCGCGCGGGCTCCGCGTCACGCATATCCGGGACGTTCCCGAGTTCACCGTGCCGGTGCGGGCACTGCATTTGACGGACGTGCAGGCGCTTGCCAAGCAGCCGCCCATCGACATCGCGTTCGTTTGTGTCAAGTCGTACGATACGGCCTGGGCGACGGCGATGATCGCGCAATACCTTTCGCCGGCCGGCTTCGTGGTTTCCCTGCAGAACTGCATGAACGAAGAGACCATCGCCGGCGTGGTCGGCTGGGGCCGCACGTTGGGTTCCATCGCGAGCTCCATCACCGTCGACCTGTGCGAGGCGGGACACGTGCGGCGCGCGGCGGGCAAGAGCGGGGCCAAGCACACCGTGTTCCGGGTGGGCGAAGTCCACGGCCGCGTCACCGACCGGGCGCGGGAGGTTTGCCGGTTGGTCGCGTACGCCGACAGCGCGCGGGTGACGCCGAACCTTTGGGGCGAGCGGTGGTCGAAGCTCGTCGTCAACGTGATGGGCAACGGCCTGTCCGCCTGCACGGGGCTGCTCACCAAGGAGATCATCGCGGACGGCGCTTTGCGGCACTTCTCCTCGCGGCTCGGCTCCGAAGCGATCCGGGTGGGGCAGGCGCTCGGCTACGAGCTCGAGGAGGTTCTCCATCTGCCGCCCGAGCTGATCGCGCGCGCCGGGGAGAGCGACCCTGAAGCCACGCGCGACGTCGATGAGCACCGGCTGGCGGAAGCGGCCAAGGGCGGAGGCGAGCACCGGCCCTCGATGGGCCAGGACATGGTGAAGGGCCGGCGCACCGAGATCGAGTTCCTCAACGGGTTCGTCGCGCGCAAGGGTGCGGAGATCGGTCTGCCGACGCCGGCGAACGCCGCGCTGACCGATATCGTCAAGCGGGTCGAGCGGGGCGAGCTCCAGCCCGACAAGCGGCACATCGTCGATCTCCGGCTGAACTGACCTCATGGCGGTGAAGCTCGGCTATCTGCTGCCGACGCGCGAGCGGGTGATGGAAGGCGAGCACGCCGCCCGCCCGCTGCT
>CAXUIE010000104.1:9429-10134 GCA_964250825.1 uncultured Acidisphaera sp.
CCGCGCGGAGGCGCTCGGCTTTGCTTCCGTTTGGGTGGGCGATTCGGTTCTGGCGCGGCCGCGCCACGACCCGCTCACCTTGCTCGCCGCTGTCGCCGTCGCCGCCCAGGGGGTGGAACTCGGCACCGCCGTGCTGCTGCCGGCGCTGCGCAATCCGGTGCTGCTGGCCCATCAGGTGGCCACCCTCGACCGCGTCAGCGAGGGGCGCGTCATCCTCGGCGTCGGAATCGCGAGCGACCGGCCGAACATCCGCGCCGAGTTCGCCGCCTGCGGCGTGCCGTTCGACAAGCGCGTCGGACGGATGATGGAAGGCCTGCGCCTGTGCCGCGCTTTGTGGGCGGGCGAACCCGTCACCTGGGACGGGCGGTGGCAGATGACCGACGCGGTGCTTTGCCCGACGCCGCATCGGCCAGGCGGCCCGCCGATTTGGGGCGGCGGCAACACCCCGGCCAGCCTCGAACGGGTCGGCCGCGCCTTCGACGGCTGGTTTCCGAATGCGCCGGACGTGGCCGGCTACGCCGAGGGCCTCGCCGCCGTCCGCGCCGCCGCGATGGAGGCAGGACGCGATCCTGCGGGTATCGCCGGCGCGATGTATCTTACGCTGGCAATCGACGAGAACGCGGCGCGCAGTGGGGCGCGGCTGGACGCGTTCCTCGAGGGCTACTACGACCAGCCGGCGGCGGCGACGCGGGCTGGTCGTAGTAG
>CAXUIE010000105.1:0-6973 GCA_964250825.1 uncultured Acidisphaera sp.
CCCGCTCCACGTTGTAATCGGCCGATTGCAGCAGCTTGAGGATGATGTTCTCGACATCCTCGCCCACGTAACCGGCTTCCGTCAGGGTGGTGGCGTCCGCCATGGTGAACGGCACGTCGAGAATGCGCGCCAGCGTCTGGGCGAGCAGCGTCTTGCCGGAACCCGTCGGACCCACCAGCAGGATGTTGGACTTGGCGATCTCGACGTCGTTGTTCTTCTGGCCATGCGCCAGCCGCTTGTAGTGGTTGTGGACGGCGACGCTCAGGACCCTTTTGGCATGATCCTGGCCGATGACGTAGTCATCCAGCACCTTGCAGATTTCGCGCGGCGTCGGCACCCCGTCGCGAGATTTTACAAGGTGGGTTTTGTGCTCCTCGCGGATGATATCCATGCAGAGTTCGACGCACTCGTCGCAAATGAACACCGTGGGGCCGGCGATGAGCTTGCGCACCTCATGCTGCGACTTGCCGCAAAACGAGCAATACAGCGTGTTTTTCGACGTTTCCGGGGGCTTTCCCATGCTCACTCCTGCCCCGGCCGACCGGGGACACAACGGGCGACACTAGCCCCCGCCGGCGGACCCCGACAAGGACCGTCTCCCGGCGAAGACAGGCGCGCCACCAAGCGGCTGCGCCACGAACACAATCTAAGCAAGGCCCGCGCCAGGTACCGGCGCGACAACCTCAGGGTGCGATCAGGGCCGGCTGGCTTCGTCGGTCGGGGCGGGACGGTTCTCGACCACCTGATCAACGATGCCGAAGTCCCGCGACTCCTCGGCGGACATATAGGTGTCGCGCTCCAGCTTGCGCTCGATCGCCTCGATCGGCTGGTGGGTATGGCGGACATAGATGTCGTTCAGGCGCTTGCGGAGCGTAAGGATCTCCCGCGCCTGGATTTCGATGTCCGTCGCCTGTCCCTGGGCACCGCCCGAGGGCTGGTGCACCATCACCCGAGCGTTGGGGAGAGCGAACCGCTTGCCGGCGGCGCCCGAGCAAAGTAACAGCGACCCCATGGAGGCGGCCTGGCCGATGCACACCGTGCTCACCGGGCTACGGATGTACTGCATAGTGTCGTAGATCGCCAAGCCGGCCGAGACCACTCCGCCCGGGCTGTTGATGTAGAATGCTATATCCTTGTTCGGGTTCTCCGATTCAAGAAACAGGAGCTGGGCACAGATGAGCGCGCTCACCTGGTCGAACACCGCCCCGGTCAGGAAGATGATGCGCTCCTTGAGCAGCCGCGAGTAGATGTCGAACGCCCGTTCGCCTCGCGCGGTCTGTTCGACCACCATCGGCACCAGCGTGTTGCCGTAAACCTCGACCGGATCCCGATCACGCATGTCGCCACCTTTGCCTGGCCGTTGTCACGTAAAGATAGTGCAAGGAGCCGAAGCTTCCAGCCGGCTGTTCGGCGAGGCAGCTTCTCGCCTTGAGACCGAAAGGGCCATTACGTTTCGGCCCCCTGCTCTGCACCCGTGCTCTCCTCGGCTGCTGGAATCCCCTCGGGGGCCGCGCCGTCCCGGGGAGCCGCGCTTTCGCGAGATCCGCTCTCGAGTGCCGTCGCCTCCGGTTCCCGGGCCAGCTCTTCCGGCGTCACGGTCTGGTCGGTGACATTGGCCAGCTCGATCACGTAGTCCACGACTTTCTCCTCGAAAATGGGGCCGCGCAGGTTTTCGGCGAGTCGTGGATTTTTGCGGAAGAACTCCATCACTTGCGCTTCCTGACCCGGGAAGCGCATCGCCTCGGCTCGCATCGCCCTAGTCATCTCGTCGGCGCTGACCGTGATGCCGTTGCTCCGGCCGATCTCGGCCAGCAGCAGGCCGAGCCGCACCCGGCGGTCGGCGATCGCGCGGTATTCGCCCTTGAGGGTTTCCTCGTCCTTGGCGGCGTCCTCGGCGTCGAGCCGCCCTTCCTTGCGGTCGGCCTCGAGCCGTTGCCAGATCTGCTCGAACTCCGCGTCCACCATGCTTTGTGGCGGGCTGAACGTCGCCTTGACCGCGAGCGCGTCCAGCAACTGCCGCTTCAGCCGAAGCCGGGAAAGCTGCTCGTACTCCCGCAGCATGCGGTCGCTGATCGCCCGCCGAAGATCGGCCAGGTTGTCGAACCCCATCTTCTCGCCGAAGGCGTCATCGAGCGCGGTATCAACCGGCCGACGCAGCTTCTTAGCCGTGACCTCGAACGAGGCTGGCTTGCCCGCGAGATCCTTCACGCCGTACTCCGCAGGGAACCCGACGGCAATCGTCCGGGTCTCTCCGGCCCGCATGCCCTCGAGCTGCTCGGTAAAGCCGGGGATGAACCCGCCGCCGGCCACCGAGACGTCCATGTCCGTCGCCGACCCCCCCGGAAAGGGCTTGCCGTCGACGGAGCCCGTGAAGTCGATCGTCAATGTTTCGCCTTGTTCGGCTCCCCTACCGTCGCTGACATCTTCGAGCTCGCGGTTGCGATTGCCGAGCTCGGCCAAAGCCTTGTCGACCAACTCGGGGGCGGCATCCGCCTTGAGGCGGGTCAATCCGAGATCCGCGAAATCCGGCATCGCAATCTCCGGGAGGATCTCGAGCTCGACATGGAACTGGAGGTCGGTCGGCTCCCGACCGATCGTGTCGGTGCTGATGACATTAACCTTGGGTTGCATCGCTGGCCGCAAGCCGCGGTCGGAGATCACCTGCTGCGTCGCCTCGTCGACCGATTCCTGCAGCACCTCCGCGCTCACCGCCGTGCCGAACCGCTGCCGCACCACCTGCATTGGAACCTTGCCGGGCCGAAAGCCGGGCAGCCGGAGGTTCTTGCCGAGATCGACCAGCCGGGCCGTGCGGCGGCTTTCGATCTGCGTCGCGGGCACCACAACGTCATACGCTCGCTTGAGCCCGTCAGAGAGCGTTTCGGTCACCTGCATCGGCACGAATCCTCACCAAGAAGTCGCACACCCTGGTGCGGGCGGAGGGATTTGAACCCCCACGGCTTGCGCCACCAGAACCTAAATCTGGCGTGTCTGCCAGTTCCACCACGCCCGCCCCGCGCAGCCGACACCGCGCGGCTCGGTCGGCTTCGCGTGAGAAAGGCGGCGCTTTAGCGCAGGCGGGTCGCCATCACAAGCGGCGCGAACCGGGGCCGAACCGGGCACCGGCGCGCCACGTCGGCGTTCTCCCGAACCGAATCCGATACGCCGGTAATGAAGCCCGCTGGTTGACGAGGGAATCACGCCATCCCATGCGCGTCTCTTTACTGCGGGAGCGGCTCACAGCGGAGGAGGGCATCAGCATCGCTATCCCCAGGCTCCGCATGAAACAAGACCCGGTCGCGGTCGCGGCGTTCGCGATTCCGGACGCGAGCGAGCTCGCGTCCGGCAGCGCGGCGCGAGAGGGCGGCCGATACAGCATCGCCGCCGTGGACCGGGCACTCGATCTCTTGGAAGCACTGGCGCGGATCGGTCCCGCGCCGCTGGCTGAACTCGCCAAGGTGGCGGGCTGCACCCGGACGGCCGGCTTCCGCCTTCTGCGCACTCTCGAAGCGCGGGGCTTCGCCATCCAGGACCAGCACCGAGGCGCATGGCGGCGCGGCGCGCGCTGGGGCGCACTGGGCAACGCGGCCTGCGCACAGGGGGCGCTCGCCGCGGTCGCGCGGCCCTTCATGGCGGCACTCGGCGACGCGTGCGGCGAGACGGTCTACCTTCGTGTCCGCGACGGCGTGGAAGGGGACACGATCGCCGTTTATCGGCCGGACAAGACGCTTCGCGTTTACGCCGAAATCGGCCGCCGACGCCCGCTCCATGCAGGGCCGAGACGGCTGCTGCTCGCCTACGCGCCGGAGCCAGTCCGCCGACAGGTTCTGGCCCTGCGCTTGCCTCGGTTCACGGCGGCGACGCGAACCGACCCCGATTGGATCAGCGCCGATCTCGCACGCGTCCGCGCCCGAGGCTGGCTCCTGACGTCCGAGGAGGTCGAGCCCGGCGCCGTGGCGGTGGCGGCGCCCGTCCGCGACGGCACGGGAGGGGTCGTCGCGGTGCTATTCATCGGCGCGCCCTCGCTCCGGCTCCGTTTGCCCCGCGCGCGCGCGCTGCTTCCGAACCTGCTGCAGGCCGCGCGCGACCTTTCGGCCGAACTCGGCGCCGCAGCCGACGCGCAGCCCGAGGCAGCGCCTCCCGCGCTACGGCTCAGCGGCTCCACGGCCTTGGGTCGGCAAGCAGGCTAAGCCTGCCTCCGCGTTCCTCCGCCGCCTCGATCACCGCTTCCACCAGCAGCCGAGGCAGCCGGCGCAGCAGGCCGCGACGGCGCGGCCGGAACACCCGGGAGATCGCGCGCTCTCCGCCGAGCCGGCGCACCACCCCGTCGAGATCGCCGAACCCGTCCACCAAGCCAAGCGCCATCGCGCGATCGCCCAGGAACCAGCCGCCGTCGAACAACGCCGCTTCCTCGCCGCGGAGCCGGTCGCCGCGCCGGCTCCGCACCCAATCCTTGAAGCGGGCATGGAGGTCCGCCATCACCGTCTTGACGAAAGCCACGTCCTCGCCGCGCTCGGGGCTGAACGGGTCGAGCCGCGCCTTGTTCGCCCCGGCCGTGTCGAGCCGCCGCTGCACGCCACCCCGCTCTACCAGTGCGGGCACCCCCAACCCGCCGCCGACGACGCCGATAGAGCCGACCACGCTCATGGGGCTGGCGAGGATCTCGTCAGCCGCGCAGGCCAGCCAATAGCCGCCGGACGCGCCGACCTCTTGAATGACCGCGGTCACCCGCGCGCCCGCCTTCTCGGCGTGACGGCGGATCAGCGTCGCGATCAGGTCCGACTGCACGGGCGAGCCGCCGGGGCTGTCGATGTGGAGCACGACATCCCCGCCTTTCCCGGCCGAACGGAATGCCCGCTCGATCAACGGGGCGAACTTGTCGGCGTTCAGCGCGCCCGACCGGCTGGCGATGAGCCCGTGCAGTTCGATGACGTTAATTCGCGGACGCCGCCAGAAGCGGATATTCATGCGATCAATAGCCCTGCGCGCGCAGAGCAGCACGGGCGGCAGCTTGGCCGCTCAGCCATGCTCCTCCGACCGTGCCCGCCATGGTCTGGTGGGTGGCCTCTCCGGCGAATACAAGCCGGCCGTCGGCAAGCGGCTCGCTGAGCCGGACGCGATCATCCGCGTGACCGGGCCGGGCATAGGCGTAGGCGCCCCCGAATAGCGGATCGGTCCCCCACTCGCTTACCAGGGCGCGGTCGGGCGGGAACGCCCGGTCCGCCCGGACGCCCAGCAGCGAGCGGAGCTCGCCTCGCGCGAAGTCCGCCGCCGCCGCCGGACCATCCCTCGTCAGCTGCCACGCCGTTGACGCCCCAATCCAGGCGCTGATGAAATCATAACCCCAGGGCCAGGCGCTCCAGATGATCGCCGGATCGCCGCTGCGCTCGAAGCGCTTGCCAAGCGACGTGAACGGGGGCAAGTCCAGCCGGTCGGGGCCGGCGGCGCGGAGCACGACCTTGAGGGCGAGCCCCATCGGCAGCCCGTCCAGACATTCCTGGACGGAGACGGGCAGCGCCGGGTCGAACCCGATGACTCCCGCCCGCAGCACGCCCGTGGAAACCGTGACGATGCAGGCGCCCCCGCGGATCGTGCCTCGCGGCGTGTCCACCGACACTTCGCCGCCCGCCTCGTGCCAGCGCACGCGCCTGGCCGGGGTTTCGAGGTGCAGGCCCTCCGACGGGGCGAGCCGGCGACGGACGAAATCCCCAAGGCCGCCACCGACCAGGATGTTGCCGCCTTCGAGCACGTTGCTCTTCCAGTCCCGAAGGCTAAACTCCGCCGCGTCGGCGGCGCAGATCACCGGCCCTTCCCACGTCTCAACCGTCACCGCCCAGGGATCGTCGGGCAAGCTGCGCGCGACGGCGGCAAGGCTGACGTCGGGCAGCCCCGGACCGATGAACCGATCGGCGGCGGCCTCAAAGCGGTCCCACGCGTCGTCGTAGCCGGCCCGTTCGGCATCGGACGCGAGCCGGCCATCCACGAACAGCCGACGATTCCTGATCGCGTCCGCATCGAGCAGGGTTTCTCTTGCCGCCCGGGCGATCGGCACGAGGGGGTTGTGGGAGGCGGAATGCAGCCAGATCGCTCCCATGTCGAAATGCGCGCCGCCGAGCGAAGGCGGCCGGACCGTCCATGCGCGGCCGCCGACCCGGTTGCCGGCTTCCAGCACCGCAAACGTACGGCCTTCGTCGCGCAACGTGGCCGCTGCCCCCAAGCCCGCAACGCCCGCCCCGATCACCACGACATCAACAAAGGACGGCATCAAGCCTCCGGCCGCCAAAGTCGGAGGCAGCGGTCACGCTATCAACTAGCGGCGTCGTGATTGGAGCCGGCGTCCTCATCGATCTCCTGCACGACCTCCTCCACAGCTGAGCGGTCGATCCTGGCCGCCTGCTCTGCGAGCTTGTCGCCTTCTGCTTGATCGCCCTTGGCGTACTCATCGAGCGCCTTTTCGGCGAGATCGCGCGCCTTCTCGTGCTGGCCATCATCAATCATGCGGTCCTCCTCTTTCGCTTCCGTCAAGACGTCTTCATACCCCCCGGTTTCGTCCCCGGGCCACGGTTGACCATACGGCGGTCCGAAGTGCTAGGTTTGCCGGGAGGAATTGCTGGTCGCCCACATCGTGGAGCAGACCCCGTGAACCCGTCCCCACCGGACATGCCATCATGAAACGACGTCAATTCCTGGCCGCGGCGGGCGCGAGCCTGGCCCTTCCGGCCGCCGTGCGCGCGGCCAGCGCGACCACGCTCAAATTCATACCCCAGATCGATCTCGCCTTCCTCGACCCGCACTGGACCACCGCCAACGTCACCCGCGGCCACGCCTACATGGTGTTTGACACGCTGTATGGCCAGGACGGCAGCTACGCGCCCTCGCCGCAGATGCTGGAAGGCCACGTCGTCGAGAGCGACGGCAAACTGTGGAAGCTGACCTTGCGTCAAGGGCTGCTGTGGCACGACGGGGAGAGGGTGCT
>CAXUIE010000105.1:6983-9964 GCA_964250825.1 uncultured Acidisphaera sp.
GCGCGTTGATGGCCGTGACGGACGAGCTTTCGGCGCCAGACGACCGCACGATCCTTTTCCGGCTCAACAAGCCGTTCCCGCTGCTGCCGAGCGCCCTCGGCAAGCCTACGACGCCCTCGCCGGTGATGATGCCCGAGCGGCTAGCCAACACCGACCCGTTCAAGCAGATCACCGAAATGGTCGGCAGCGGCCCGTTCCGCTTCGTCGCCAATGAGCGGGTTCCGGGCTCGACCAACGTCTACGAGCGGTTCAACCAATACAACCCACGCGAGTCGGGCGCCCCCGACTGGACCGCCGGGGCGAAGGTCGTGCATTTCGACCGGGTGGTTTGGAGCACCATTCCGGACGCCGGCACCAAGGTCGCCGCCTTGCAGAGCGGCGAGCAGGATTGGTGGGAGAACCCGGCCGCCGACCTGCTCGGGCTGCTGCGCGAGGATCCCGCCATCACCGTCGCCCTGACCAACGCGACGGGTGCGGTCAACATGCTCCGGCCCAATCACCTCCAGCCGCCGTTCGACAAGCCGGCGGTGTTGCGGGCCCTTCTCTGGGGGATCGACCAGACCGCCTGCATGGAAGCGATCGTCGGCTCCGATCCCGCGATGTACCACGTCCCGCATGGCGTGTTCTGCCCGAATACGCCGATGGCGAGCGAGGCCGGGCTCGCGCCGCTGATCGGCAAGCGCGATCCGGCGAAGGTCCGCGAGATGCTCAAGGCCGCGGGCTACGCGGGCGAGAAAGTGACCTTGCTCGTCGCGACCGACTACCCGCAGTTCAAGGCGATCTGCGATGTGGCGTCGGACACCTTGGGCAGCGTGGGGGTGAACGTCGACTACGTGGCGACCGATTGGGGAACGATGCTGCAGCGGCGCAACAACAAGGGTCCGGTGGACCAGGGCGGTTGGAGCCTGTTCGCCACCGGGTGGGAGGGCGAGGATCACATGAACCCCGCCAACCATTACGCCATTCGCGGCAACGGCAACGACCCGTCCGCCTGGCCCGGCTGGTGCGTCAGCTCCCGCCTCGAGGAACTCCGCGACGCCTGGTTCGATGCGCCAACGGTGGCAGCACAGAAGAAGATCTGCGTCGACATGCAGCTGCAATGCATGGTGGACGTTCCGAGCATCCCGGTCGGCCAGTTCGTCCAGCCGACCGCTTACCGGAAGAACATAACCGGGGTGCTCAACGGCTTCGCCACATTTTGGAGCGTGCGGCCGGCGTAACCCCTCGCCGGCCTCCTCCCGCAAGGGGAGGAGGAGACGAATGTGCATGCCCTCGCGGAAGGAGTTCAGGCTGGCGTGAAGAACGGCACCTTCTGCCCGGTCTCGCTCGCCTTGAACACGACCTTGACCTTCTGGCCGATCTTCAACGTCGAGAAATCGCAGCCGGTCATGCCGGTCATCATCGTGGTGCCCTCGTCGAGCGTCACGTAGGCGATCGTGTAGGGCGGGTTGGCGCGCTCCATCGTGCTGAAGGAGTAGATGACGCCGGTGCCCTTGGCCTCGAACCACTCGACATTGTTCGACAGGGTGAACGGCGACACCCCGCGCGGGTAGCTGAACACCTTGCCGGTGTCCTTGCAACGCGTGAGCATCAGCTTGCCTTCGTTGCAAGCGTCCCAGTACGGCTTGACCTCGGGATTGCTGCCGGCCTCGCCGACAAACCCGATCTTCGCTTCAGCCATGATGATTACTCCCGCTCGAGAATGACGGTGGAGCTGCCGTGCCGCGTGCCGAGCGAGCCGCCCGTCCCGTGCGCCAGCACCAGGTTGGCGTTCGACACCTGCACCTTCGGGTGCGCTTCGCCGCGCGCCTGGCGCACCGCCTCGATGATCTTGGTGATGCCGCCGCGATTGGCCGGATGATTGCTGCACAAGCCGCCGCCGTCGGTGTTGAACGGCAGCTTGCCTTGGCCGGAAATCAGGTTGCCGTCCTGCACGAACTTGCCGCCCTGGCCCTTCTCGCAGAACCCCAGATCCTCGAGCTGCATCAGAACGGTGATGGTGAAGCTGTCGTAGATCGACGCGTACTTGATGTCGGACGGCTTCACGCCAGCCATCTCGAACGCGGCCGGGCCCGAGTACCGCGCGCCGGAATAAGTAAGGTCCACCTGGCCGGCCATCTGTCCCTTCGGGCATTCGCCGACGCCGATCACCTTCACCAGCGGACGCTTGAGGCTTTTCGCGATCTCCGGCTTGGTCACGACCAGCGCTCCGCCGCCATCGCTGATGACGCAGCAATCGAGCCGGTGCAGCGGCGTCGAAACCATGGGCGAGTTCACCACGTCCTCGACCGTCACCACGTTCCTGAGCATCGCGTGCTCGTTGTATTGCGCGTGATGCGAGGCCGCGACCTTGATCCAGGCGAGCTGTTCGCTGGTCGTGCCGAACTGGTACATGTGGCGCGCCGCGCACATCGCGTACATGTTCGCCACGACCGGACCGTACGGGTACTCGAACTGCATGTCAGGCTGCGCCGGATTACCCGCGCGCACGGCGGTTCCGGTCGCCTGACCCTCGCTGCGCGGCCGTCCCGCCAAGGTGATGAGAGCGACGTTGCAGCGCCCCGCGTTGATCGCCTCCAGCGCGTGACCGACCAGCATCTGGTAGGACGAGCCACCAATATCGGTGCTGTCCATGTGCCGGACCCTGAGGTTCAGGTAGTCGATCATGTTGATCGGCCCCATGCCCGGCGCGTCGCCGGCGCAGAAGTAGCCGTCCACGTCGTCCTTGGTCAGACCGGCGTCATCGAGCGCACCCTTGGCGCATTCCGCGTGCAGCTGCGCGACCGATTTGTCCGTCGCCTTGCGCGTGGGATGCTCCCACGCTCCGGCGATATAACCCGCACCCTTCAAACTCATTCCGCAGCTCCTTTGTTTCCACCCGACCGGTCGCGGCTTCGGCCGGCCTGACGCCGCCCGTGGCGGGCGGCGGGGCCGGACGGGGCCACTATACCCATCGGTAAGTGCGCGCCTAGCTGTCGCTG
>CAXUIE010000106.1:0-9848 GCA_964250825.1 uncultured Acidisphaera sp.
CGAAAGATCGCGCACCGCCGCGTTCCCGCGCGCGGCGATGTCGGCCAGGATGCCTTCCACCGTCGCGCGCACTCGCGCGTCGTCCTCGGCGGCCGCGCGTTCGTCGCGACCCTGCTTGAGATGGTAGGACATTGGACCTCCGTCGCTCTCCGTTCGCCCGCTTTGTCGCGCAATCGAGTAGCGGAGAACAGGCCTTCTAGGCGACCGCGGCTGCCCTCGCCGCGCGGCCAAGCACCAGTCGTTCGAGGTCGCGGGCGCGATGGTCGGCGGTATGCTCGGCCAAGACGCGCCGCCGGCCCGCTTCGCCGATCGCGGCCCGGCGCGACTCTGGCAACGACAGCGCCGCGAGAACCTCCTTCGGACGCGCCACGATGACGATCTCGCGCCGCGGTTCGAACAAAGCGTCAAGCCCCGGCCAATTGTCCGACATGATGGGCGAAGCGCAGGCGGCGGCCTCGAACAAGCGCACGCTTGGACTATGGCCGGCCGCCACCATGTCGGCGCGGGTGACGTTCAAGGTCCAGCCGACGCTTGAGTAAAACCGCGCATGATCGCACGGCGAAAGATGCTCGATCCGCTCGACATTCGCGGGCCACGCAATACCCGGAGGATAAAGCGGCCCGGCGACCACGAATCGCCGATGCGGCGCCTGCCGCGCGGGTTCGATCAGCAGACGTTCCAGCACCGGCTGCCGGTCCGGGCTATAAGTCCCGAGATAGCCGAGGTCCCAGCATCGCGCCGTTGCCACCGGATGATAGAGTTGCGGATCGACCGAGCAATGGAGCGCGTGCGCGCTGTGCGCGCCAAACTGTCGCTCGAGCCGGCGCAAGGTCGGGCCGCCGGTGAATGATAAATAGAGATCGAACGCCGGGATGATCTCGGGAGTGAGATACTCCTGATCGCCCGCCGCCAACTTGGCCAAGGTCACCGGCGTGTCGATGTCGTAGAAAGCGGTCACGCCGCGCGCGGTCTCCTGGACATAGCGCCCGACCGCAACTCCCTCGGGAACGTAGGAGCCGAGGATGACCGCGTCCGCCCCGGCGATCACGTCGCGCGAGCATTCTAGGTCAGCCACCTTCTCGTAGAACACGAGGCGGCAATAGTCGGGATGGGAAAGGTCGCGGTTCTCCGCGTACCAAGGGCAGTCGCGCTCCAGGAACAACACCTCATGTCCGCGCCTCGCGAGCGCCCGGAGCAGGGCGCGGTAAGTGGTCGCGTGCCCGTTTCCCCACGACGAACTCAGGCTCAGCCCGAGAAATACGAAGCGCAGTCGTCGGCTCATGCAGCCAGCGCCTCGCGCTTGCGGCGCGATGCGTCCGTGAGGATGCGGTGCAGGACGGCGGCGCGCTGTTCGTATGTGTGGTCGCGGATGACGCGCCGGAGCGCGCGCGCGCCGATCGCCTTCGCGCGCTCTTCCGTGAGGGCGGCCACGTGTTCCGCCACGTCCGCCCCGTCGCGCGCGACCAGGATCTCCGAGCCCGGCTCAAGGAACAGCTCAATGCCCTCCCAAGCGTCGGTGATGAGGCAGGCGCCGGCGCCCGCCGCCTCGAACACCCGCGTTGCCGGCGAGAAGCCGACATGGGCCATGCTGTCGCGGGCGACGTTGAGGACGGCGCGAGCCGACATATTGAAGCTGTTATGCGCGGCCGTCGGCACATGACCGATCGCGCGCACGTTCGGCGGCAGCGGCTTGTCGTGCCATCCGGCGCCGCCGAGCAGGAAGCGTCGCCTCGGCAGCATCTCGGCGGGTGCTATGAAAAACTGCTCGATACGCGCCTCGCGATCGGGCAGCCGGTTGGCGAGCAGGGACAAGTCCGCCGCGAAGCTCGTTTCGGGCGGCACGGCATGGTGCGTCACCGGGTCGAGCGCGTTGTAGACCGGTATGCAATCGGCCGCGCCGAACCCGCGGTACGCGGCGACCACGGGCGGCCCTCCGCCGTAGGTCAGCACGAGATCGAGGGAACGGAGGGCGGCGTGCAGCGGGTGATCGGGCTCGGCGCGTAGGCTGTCGAGCGTCGCCGGCGCATCGACATCGAGGAAAAGGCGCAACGCGCCCGGCGCAGCGGCGGCGATGCTCCCGGACAACAGCTCGTTGTCGAACACGCCGACGCCGCTCGCCTTGATCACGACCTCGGCGCGGCAAGCCTCCGCGAGAACCTCGCGCACGCCGTCGGGCGTTGCCGGGTAAACGACGACCTTCGCCCAATCCGGTGGGTTGATGTCCTTGTGTTGCTGTCGGTCAAACGCGTCCGGTTCGTAGAAGGTGATCTCATGGCCGTGATGCGAGAGAGCGGACAGCAATCCGCGGTAGTACGTCGCGGCTCCGTTCCAGTAGGATGAGAGCAGGCTCGATCCGTAGAAAGCGATGCGCATCAGGCTGCTGCCGATTGCTGCAAGGTTGACACGATGCCGAGCAACTCTTGGACGCGGTGGGCGCAGCTGTGCCGTGTGCGAATCGTCTCCAGTCCACTGGCGGCGAGCGAGTCGCGCAATCGGGCGTCATCGCGGAGCGCGCGAAGATGGCGCTCCATCGCGCGGTCGTCCTGTGCCACGAGAAAATCCTGTCCGGGCCTGAACAAGTGCTCGGAATCGTCCCAGAGGGCCGACACGAGCGGGATGCCGCAGGCGAGCGCCTCGAACACGCGGATGGTCGGGATGCCGGGCAGCAGGGTGGCGTAGTAGCGCCGGGGGACGTGGACGGTCGCGAGATGTCGAGCGAATGTTTCCGGGGCGCGGGTGTTCGCGAGCCAGCCGTTATAGCGCGCCCCGTGCGCGGCAAGCAGGCCCAGCGCGTCCCCGGGATAGCGCACGCCATAGATGTCGAGCGGCAAACCCAGGCGAGCGGTCGGCTCGAGGAGAAACCGGCGCAGTTCGTCCGACCGCTCGCCGTCGCCCCAGTTGCCGATCCATACGACACCTTGGCGTTCGGTGGGCTGCGCGGGCGGGCGGAACAGCGCCGTGTCGGCGGCTTCGTGCCAAACGAACACGCGCCGGCCCCAGCCTTGCGACCGATACACCGCCGCGAGCGACTCGCCGAATGCCAGCACCCCGTCGTAGCCGGACAGGTCGAGAGCACGCAGTGCGGCGGGGTCGCTGACACCGCGATGATGCGTGTCGTGGAACAGCAACGTGAAACGGCCGCCCCGCTTGCGCGCTCGTCCGAGGTCGGCGATCACGGCCGGCTCAGTCCATTCATGCACGATTGCAACATCGGCGTCATCGACAAGCGCCTCGACCTCAGGCGCCCCGGCATACGTGCTGGTCGTGAGTTCAGGGAAGTGGGAGGTGAATTGATCGAGCGCGCGTTCGCCGTGGTCGGCGACGAGATTGGCGCGGCTCCATCCTTCGGCCGGTTCGACGGCTTGCGCCCTGTGGCCAAGCGCTTGCAATTCCCGCAACACCCCGCGCAGGAAATGCGCGTTGCCGTGATTCCAGCACGATGCCAGCGAGTGAGTGAAGTAAACGAAACGCATCAAGCCACCGCCGCCATGCGCGCGCGCGTCGCCCGATGCACGGCGAGCGTTCCGTCGACCATGGCGCTTACGGTGTAAGCACGGGCCTTCTCCTGCGCGAGCGCACCGGCTCGACGGATCGCATGCTGATCACCAAGCAACCCGCGCGACACGCGCGCCAATTGGACGTGATCCTGCGGGTCGACGAAGATCGCGGCGCCGTCCCACAGCTCGCGGAGGGTCGGGATCTCGCCCAGCACGAGCGCCGCACCCGCCTGCGCCGCTTCCAGCACGCTGAGCCCGAACGGCTCGTAAAGCGCGGGCGCCGCGAAGATCGCGGCTTGCGCATAGCGCGCACGCACCGCCGGCTCGTCCAGTTCGCCAAGCAATCGGAGGTGATCAAACCGGGCCGTAGCACCGTTCGGCCCGACGATTGATCCGGCGGCATAGACGGGCGCGTCGATCAGCGGAGCGGCCCGATCGAGCGCGGCGACGTTCTTTCCCTCGTCCCACAGCCGGCCAGCCGTGAGCACCGCGTGTTGTCGCGCGTTCGCTCCCGGAGTGGCCGCGCGCCGTCCGTTGCGCACCACCGTGATCGATCGATCGAGAGCATAAACCCTACCAAGCGCCTCGGCGAACGCTGCCGTCGGCGCGATCACCGCGTCGGCTTGGCAGAGGCCGCGCGCTGTCGCGCCCGCCCTCCAGCGGAAGTCCGCCGGCAAGGCCGTGCCCCGGACGGCGTTCCACCACGTCGCCAAGCAGGAGTGCGCAACCGCGACGACAGGCACGGGCCAGCGATCCCAACCCGCGAAGGCCGGAGCGTGGAGGTGCGCCAGATCCACGGCTTCGTCGCGAGCAAGCTGGGCAAGGCATCGCGACGCTTTCCTCAGCGCGCGTTCGTTCTCGGCGGTCCAGTCGAGCGGCCACCCGGTCTCGATCACCCGACCGATCCGGGATGCCTGCGCGCGCTGCTTCGGCTGCGGGTTCGGCCCGACCACGGCGATGACCGGTTCGATCCCGCGTTCGGCCAAACCGTCCGCCAGCTCCAGCACGTAGCGCCAAACGCCGCCGACCGCGTCGGTTGTCAGCAATACACGGCGAGGCATCACGGAAGACACGCCGCTTCCAAGGTGCAAAGCGGCAGCGGCGCTCCGTGCTGGATGTCGCTGAACCGGTCGAACTCCGTCAGATACCGATCGTGCGCTCGCTCCCATGCCTGATCGTCCGGCGTTCCCCATATCCGCCGGTAATCGGGCGAGCTCGGATACGGGAACAGCGGCACGGGATCGTTGGCCCACACGCTTTGATCACGTAGCCGGGCGCGCCAACCGTCCACCAGCGCGGGATCGTCCTCGGTCGTCGCGAGCAGGTTTGCCTGCACGAACGGAACATGCCGCCGAGCGAGTATCAGCAGGTCGGCGAGTTCATCGGTCGTCTTGCGGCATTTCTTGTGAAGCGCGTCACGGCCTTGCTCGGTGAGGCTTTCCACCCCAGCCTCGATCGAGACGCAGCCCGCCCGACCGAGCAGCTCGATCATGGCGGGGGTCCAAAGGTCGATGCGCGTCTGCACGCCGAACGACAGGCCGCGCGGCACGAGCGCTTCGAGCAGCGCGCGCTGCGGCAGGAATATCTCGTCGATGAAGTAGAGATACGTCGCACCTTGCGCCCGAAGCGCATCGATTTCGGCCAACAACCGCGACAGGTCGCGCCGACGATAGCTGTCACGGTGATCGATTTTAGCGCAAAACGAACAAGAATAAGGGCAGCCGCGCGACGCCTCGACTTCGGCGCCGGATGTCATCGGCGTTATGTCGAACCGGTGGTGGTGGTGGTGGTGTCGGGCGATCCAATCGTCGGGCCACCGCAGCGCGGGAAGATCGGTGAAGCGAGCCGACCGGTTCGCGCCGTTGAGCCGCAAGGCGCCGCCGCTCAGCACGGCCGTTCCTGGCACGAGATCGGGGGCAGGCGCGTTCGCGAGTTCCGCGATCGCTTCCTCGCACTCGCCGCGGATCACGACGTCCACGCCGAGCTTGCGCAAGGTCGCGCCGGGTGTTGCGGAGCCGTGCGGTCCCACTGCCACCGTCACCCCGCCGTGTCCGGCGAGCGCGGCGATCATGGCGCGCGGCACTCTAAGCTCCGGCGGCGGGCAACGCCAGAACAGATAACTCGGCGCTGTCGTGAGCACCGTCATGTCGGGTCGGAACGCCGCGACGTCCGCCGCCACATCCGGGATGCCGCGGCCGAACAAGTGTCCGTCAAGCAGCGAGACGGTGTGGCCGTCCCGCTCGAGCATGGCGCGCGCGTAACCGAGTTCGAGCGGCAGATGCGGTTCGCGGCAACCGAAATAGATGCTGTGCTCGAAATCCCAGGGTGGATTGACCAGCGCGACCCTCATTGCGCGGCCTCCGCCGCGGGGAAATGCGCGCGGTCGGCATTGAACCAATCGACAAGGAGTGTCAGCCCGCTCTGCCAATCGCGCGGATCGCGCAAGGCGAGCGCCGCGCGGGCGCGGCGCGTGTCGGCGACGAAGTATCGCTGGTCGCCTGCTCGCCATTTCTCGAAGCGCAGCGCGGCCGAACGACCGAGCATACGCTCCAAGCGCGCGATCACCGCAAGCAAGCTAACCGCGTTGGCCGGGCCGCCGCCGAGATTGAATGCCTGGCCGCGGATATCGTCGATACGCTGCCAGGCGGCGATGTAGGCGTCCAGCGCGTCGTCGATCCAGAGCACGTCGCGCACCTGCTTGCCATCCCCATAGATGGTGATCGGCTCGCCGCGCAGCATTCGCAGCAGGAAATGCGCGACCCAGCCCTGGTCCTCGGTGCCGCGCTGTCGCCGACCGTAGATGCAACTCATGCGAAGCACCGCGGTCGGGAGGTCGAAGCTGCGCCCGTAATCGAGGAAATACTGGTCGGCGGCGCCCTTCGAGCAGCCATACGGCGTGTGGAACCTCAACCGGCAATCTTCGCTCACGCCATGCGAGCGCAGCGTCGGGTCCACCGGCGCGTATTCCCCGCCGGTGCTTACCAGCTCGACGCTGTCTAGGTCGCCATAGACCTTGTTCGTGCTCGCGAACAGCGCGGGAGGCGGACTGCCCAGCCGCCGGAGCGCTTCGAGCAGGTTCATCGTGCCGACAAGGTTTGCCTCGAAATCCTCGCGCGGATCTTGCAAGCTCGTTGTGACCGCGACCTGTGCCGCGAGGTGAAACACCACCTTCGCCCGCGCGACCGCTGGGACGAGCGCTCCCCGATCCCGCACATCCGCGATCATCGGCGTTATACGGCGCGGGTGCTGGTGTTGCAGCCACTTGAGGTTCCGCTCGACCCCGGGGCGCGCGAGCGAATCGAGGACGATGACGTCGTGACCATTCGCCGCGAGGCGGTCGGCGAGATTGCTGCCGATGAAACCGGCGCCCCCGGTTATCAATGCGGCGCCGTCGGTCATGTCACGAGACCCCGTTGCTCGAGCTCCCGGCGTGCTTGCACCACGCGGTCGACCGCCCGCTGCTTGCGCACCCACTCGGACAATTCCTCAAGACTATCCTCGAAGCCGCGGCGCGGGTGAAAGCCGAGCCGTTCGCGCGCCGCGGTGATGTCGGCGAAGCAATGCCGGATGTCGCCGACGCGCGCCTTGCCCGTGATCTCGGGCGAGAGCTGCGGCTTGTGCATGGCCGCGGCGATCGCCTCGCCGACCTCGCAGACCGTTACGTCGCGACCGCTGCCGATGTTGAACACGCCACCGGCTGCTTCCTTGCGCTCGAGTGCAAGCAGGAACGCGCGGCTGATGTCGTCGACGTGGATGAAGTCGCGCCGTTGCTCGCCGTCCTCGAAAATCAGCGGGCGTTCCCCGTTCAGCAGCCGCGAGGCGAAGATCGCCAGGACGCCCGTGTATGGATTGGAAAGCGCTTGTCCAGGACCGTAGACGTTGAACAACCGGAGCGCCACTCCCTCCATGCCGTAGGCTGGCGCGACGGTGAGGGTCAGCCGTTCCTGCGTATACTTCGTTATGGCGTAAACGGAGGCCAGTTCCGGGCGCTTCCACTCGGGCGTGGCGATGGGAGTCAACCGCTGTCCGTCCGGTCCGAACGGGTCCCATCCGCTGCGCTCGACACGCTGGCTCGGTCGGATCGCATCCTCGACTAGAGCGCCGGACGCGGCGCGGTAAAGGCCCTCGCCGTAGACGCTCATGGAGGAAGCGACCACCACTCGCTCGACGGGGCTGCCGATCAGCGCCTGAAACAGCACGGCGGAGCCATGGTCGTTGACCGATACATAGCGGTCGATCTCATACATGCTCTGGCCAACGCCGACATCGGCGGCAAGGTGGATCACCTTGTCCATGCCGCGTACCGCCGTAGCCATGAGTTCGGCGTCGCGCACGTCACCGCGGACAAAGTCGACATCGTCGAGCGTCGCGTCGGGTCCGTTGCCGTGATGCACCTGCTCGATCAAGCTGTCCACGACACGCACGGCATACCCGTGGCGAAGCAGCGCTCCAACGACGTGCCGACCGATGAAACCCGCGCCTCCGGTTACCAGAACTGATCCCGCCATCCGGCTCGGCCCCGACTCCATGCTGGTCGTTTCACCCGGGATGACGATTGTCTCGGGCGAGAATAATCCCGACAGCTCACCATGCCGGGATATCCTTCACAACGCTCGTGAGGAACATAGGTTGCCACCCTAGTGCCAGATCGCGCCACGCTCCACAATAGTGTCCGGATCGCGTTGACGAGGGGTGGCATGACGCAATCGATCGGCCGTGTCCGGCTTGCTCGCACCGCGGCGCTCGAGATCGCCTATGAGGAGAGTGGGCCAGCCGCCGGGCCACCGGTAATTCTGTTGCATGGATTTCCGGACGATCCGCGCGCCTGGGACGGGGTCGCGCCGGCGCTCGCCCAAGACGGGTGCAGGGTTCTTGTGCCCTGGCTGCGGGGCTATGGCGCGACGCGCTTTCTCCACGCCGACATTCCGAGGTCGGGCCAGCAGGCGGCGCTCGGCGCCGATCTTCGGGCCTTCATGGACGCGCTCGGGATCGAGCGGGCCGCCCTCGCCGGGTTTGACTGGGGCGGGCGCGCGGCCTGCATCGTGGCGGCGCTCTGGCCAGAGCGGGTGCGCTGCCTCGTTTCCGCCAACGGCTACAATGTCCAGGACATCGCGGCGAGTGGGCAGCCAGCGGCTCCGGCGCAGGAACACCGTCACTGGTATCAGTGGTATTTCCACACGGAGCGCGGACGGGCGGGCCTGGCCGCCAATCGCCATGATCTGTGCCAGCTGCTGTGGCGGCTTTGGTCGCCCCACATGCCGGTGTCGGACACGTCGTATGCAGCCTCCGCGACGAGCTTCGAGAACCCGGACTTCGTAGCGGTGGTGATCCATTCCTACCGGCATCGGCACGGAGCGGCTTCCGGCGATCCGGCACTGGAGGCGATCGAGCGGCGTCTAGCGGGCCGCCCCACGATCCCCGTGCCGGCGATCGTGCTGCATGGCGCGGCGGATGGCGTTGATCCGCCGGCCGGCAGCGCGGCTCACGCCCGCCATTTCACCGGGTTCTATGCCCGCCGGGTGCTGGAGACGGCGGGGCATTTCCTGCCTCGCGAGGCGCCGGAGCAAATCGTATCGGCACTTCGTGCACTTCAGGCCAGAAGCCCGGCCTGACCGCAGCCGAAATTGCGTCGAATTGCTTGTTTGCAGGCTTAAAGCATGATTCTGTAGACGAACGGACCAGACGATCCGATTCGAGCAGCGAGGCGAACGCATGGCCAGAAAACCCGCGCCGGCCAAGAAGACCGCGGCATCCCCCAAGAAAGCGCTCGCGAAACCGGCCGCCGCCAAGTCGCCGGCCGCCAAGGGAGCTGCCCCAAGATCCTCCAAAAACGCCGCGCCCGCGCGGGCCACCAAGCCAGACGTGGCGGCTGCCCCGTCCACCGTCACCTTGCGGCAGCTTTCCGCTCGGCTTGCCGAGGACCACGAACTCGCGAAACGACAGGCCGACGCGGTTCTCTCGGGCCTGGTCGGGCTGGTGGTGGATCACCTCAAGGCCGGCGACCGCATTCGCATCGGCGGCCTCGGGATCCTGCAAGTCCGGGCGCGCGCCGCCCGCCAGGGCCGCAATCCCGCGACAGGCGAGCCCATCACCATCAAGGCGAGCAAGAAGATCGCCTTTCGGCCCGCCAAGGAATTAAAGGAAGCGATCTGACCGCACGTGCAGAACGCGCTGTGGGACAGGGCGGGAGACGTTGTTGACACTCGCCCGCCCAAATCACCGGCAGGTGGGCTTCATATTCGCCGAACCTCAGTAGCCCGGCGCGCCGTAATACACCGGGGGGGGCGCCGTATAGAAGGCCGGGGGCGAGGCGTAAACGACCGGAGGGGGAGGCGCATAGTACACCGGAGG
>CAXUIE010000107.1:0-3626 GCA_964250825.1 uncultured Acidisphaera sp.
CGCGGACGCCGCCATTTGCGGCGGCAGCGGCAACTGGTGGCGCCAAATACAATACGTGCTGCCGATCATCCCCCGTTGCTCGGGCGCCTCGCGGGTTTACGCGCTGTCGTGCCTCATCCTGCAGGGCGGCGCGTTGTTCGTGTGCGACACGCATATGATCGTCGATCCAACGGCCGAGCAGATCTGCGAAATGACGATGCTTGCCGCCGACGCCGTGCGGGAGTTCGGCATCGCGCCCAAAGCGGCGCTCCTGTCGCATTCAAGCTTCGGCGCCAGCGACTCAGCCTCGGCCCGCAAGATGCGGCTTGCCCTCGGGCTGATCCGCGCCCGCGACCCCGAGCTCGAGGTCGACGGTGAGATGCACGCCGACGCGGCGCTTTCGGAGGCGATCCGCGACCGGGCGGTGCCCGACAGCAAGCTGTCCGGCACGGCCAACCTGCTGGTGATGCCGACCCTGGATGCCGCGCACATCGCGTTCAACATGCTCAAGGCGGCGGCCGATGGCCTTCCCATCGGGCCGATGCTGCTCGGCATGTCAAAGCCGATCCACGTGCTCGTGCCGAGCGTGACCGCGCGCGGCATCGTCAACCTGTCCGCGCTTTCGGCACAGGCGGCGCAGGCTCTCGCGGAGCCCTCCGCCGCGCCGCCCGAAGCCGCCGCGCGCGGGCTGGCGGCGGTTTGAGCCGATGGACGAGAACGAAGGCTTCGAGCTGATCGCGCAGGTCGGCGGCACTGCGCACAAGGGTCGCTACACGGCGGACCGGCACGGCGTCATCACCGTCTGGCATCCCGAATACGGCGAGCGCGTCACCCAGCGAGGCGGCGCGAACACGCTCCTGATCGCCCGGTCGCTGTTGAAGCGACTTATTCGCGACGCAGAGGAGAAGCGGCCGTGACCACGCGCGTTCCCGGTCAGGCCGGTATGCGCACCGGCAACGACCGGATGCCGTGAATGAAGTTGGAGTAAACCCACCTTGGCCGTTCCATCGCCTCGACCACCGGATAGCGCGGCAGCAGCTCCTCCCAGAGAATCCTGAGCTGCAACTCGGCCAAGCGATTGCCGACGCAGCGGTGGATGCCGAAGCCAAAGGAAAGGTGCTCGCGCGGCCGAGCGCGGTCGATGATGAAGCGTTCCGGCTCGGCCATGACGTTCTCGTCCCGGTTGCCCGAAATGTACCACATGACAACCTTGTCGCCGGCCCGGATCTGCCTGTCGCCGATGACGACGTCGGCGCGCGCGGTGCGCCGCATGTGGATGACCGGCGTCTGATAGCGGATGACCTCCGACACCAGGCTCCCGATCAACGCCGGGTTCTCCCGCAGCTTTCGGTGCTGGTCCGGGTTCTGGCTCAGCGCCCAAACCCCGCCCGACATCGAGTTGCGCGTGGTGTCGTTGCCGCCCACGATCAGCAACGCCAAGGTGCCCATGAACTCGCGCGACGGCATATCCCTGGTCGCAGCTCCTTGCGCAAGCATGGACAACAGATCGAAACGCGGCGGCCCGGCGGCGCGCTCCTTCCACAAACGCGCCATAAACTCGGCCATCTCGCGCAGCACGCCGAACCGTTCCTCCTCCGAGTGAACCGGCGCCTCGGGCGCGCGAATATTGCAGATCGCGACATCCGACCAGTAGGTGAGCTTGCTCCGCTCCTCGAACGGGAAATCGAACAAGGTCGCCAGCATCATGGTCGTGAGCGGCACGGACACGCGCTCGACCCAATCGAAGGTTTCGCCGCGCGGCAGGCCGTCGAGCACCAAGCGGGTGCGCTCGCGGATCAGCCCCTCCATGTTGGCGAGGTTGGCGGGTGCGACAATGGGGCTGACCACCCGGCGCTGCTCGTCGTGCCGCGGCGGGTCCATCCGGATGAAGCTTGGCCGTGACATGTCCTTCGGCTGGTCCTCGATCTGGATTCCACCCAGATCGTTGTCGGACGAAAATACGTGGTGGTTGACCTCCGCGTGCACGATGTCCTTGTAGCGTGACAACGACCAGTACGGCCCGAATGGGCTCTCGGCCGTGTAATGCACCGGCGCCTCGCGCCGCAGCCGTTCGAAGTAGGGCCGCCAAGCGTCCTGCTCGTAGATCGCCGGGTCGCTCACGTCGATCTTGTCGAGCGGCATCGCCCAGACATCCTGGTCGGGTTCAAAGCTGACGGGCGCGTTCATCTTGTTCCTCTCGTTCCCTTTTCATGTCGGCCACTCCCGCGGCGGACGGTCGTGTGGCTGTCGGCCCAGGGTTTCTTGCGCATGACGAAGGTTGAATCAGACCGGGATGCGGACTGGCAGCGTCGCGATGGTCCGCAGCAGGTTTGAGTAAAGTCGGGTGGGCTCTCCCACCACTTCGATCATGGGAAACCGCTTCAGGATCTCTTCCCAAAGGATCGTGAGTTGCAGTTCAGCCAGCCGGTTGCCGACGCAGCGATGGATGCCGAACCCAAATGAAAGATGCTGGCGCGGCCGGGCGCGGTCGATGATGAACTCATCGGGCCGATCGATCGCATCTTCGTCGCGGTTGCCGGATAGATACCACATCGCGACCTTTTGGCCGCGGCGGATGGTCTTGCCACCGACCTCAGTGTCCGCGAGCGCGGTGCGCCGCATGTGGATCACAGGCGTCTGCCAACGGAGGATTTCCGGGACAAGGCTGCCGACAAGAGCCGGGTTTTCCCGCAGCCTGCGATATTGCTCGGGGAACTGATTGAGGGCGAGCAGTCCGCCGGAGATGGAGTTCCGCGTGGTGTCGTTGCCGCCCACGATGAGCAGCATGAGGTTGCCGAGGAACTCATGCGGTCGGGAGGGCAGGTCGCGCGTCGCGGCGCCGTGCGCCAGCATGGAGATCAGATCGGGCGTGGGAGATTGTTGCTGCCGCTCATAGAACATTTCAGTGAACTGGGCGGCGGCTTCTCGCAGCACCGCGTCGCGCTTCTCGTGCGTGTCGATCTCCGTGCCGGCGCGAAGGTTCACCGTCGCGACGTTTGACCAATAGGTCAGGCGGCGACGCTCCTCCCAAGGAAAGTCGAACAACGTGGCCAGCATTTGCGTGGTGAGCTCGATCGACACCCGATCCACCCAGTCGAACGTTTCGCCGCGCGGCAGCCCGTCCAGGATCCGGCCGGCCCGTCCGCGGATGGTGCCGGCGAGGTTGGCGAGGTTCACCGGCGCCACCACGGGCGAAACCACCCGGCGCTGCTCGTCGTGCTTCGGCGGGTCCATGGTGATGAAGCTGGGCCGCCGGAAGTCCGGAGGTAGGTCCGCCAAAACCACCCCGCCGACTAGCGAGTCGGAGGAGAAGGCGCGATGATTCGTATCCACCGCCATGATGTCACGGTACTTGGTCACAGACCAGAACGCGCCGTAAATGCTGTTCTCGGTCCAATGCACCGGCTCATCGCGCCGTAGCCGGGCGAAATAGGGCGCCCACGTGTCGTCCTGGTAGAGCTTGGGGTCGCTGACATCGATGCGGTCGAGCGGCATCGACCAGGCCTCTGCGGACGGGTGAAAGCTGACCGGTGCGTTCATCTGCATTCCTTCCACCTCTTCTGCGGGTCTTTGTCCGTTCTCTGTGGCGGTCATGCCCGCGCCACCCGGGGGGACCCCCCGGGCCCCGGACCGGGGCCGGCGGCGCC
>CAXUIE010000107.1:3636-7083 GCA_964250825.1 uncultured Acidisphaera sp.
CGGATGCGCGCTTTCGCGGGCATGACGGATGCGGTGGTCAGGCCGGTATACGCACGGGTAGCTTGCTGATGCCGTGGATGAAGTTGGAGTAGATGCGGGTGGGTTCGTCCACCAGCTCGATGACCGGGAAGCGCTTCATGATCTCTTCCCAGAGAATGGTGAGCTGCAGCTCGGCCAGGCGATTGCCGACGCAGCGATGAATGCCGAACCCGAACGACAGGTGCTGGCGCGCGCGCGGACGATCGACGACGAACTGGTTGGGGTTGTCGATCGCGTCCTCGTCGCGGTTGCCCGACACGTACCACATGCAGACCTTGTCGCCGGCGCGGATGTGCTTGCCGCCAATCTCGGCGTCGGCGAGGGCGGTGCGGCGCATGTGCACGATCGGCGATTGCCAGCGGATGATCTCGGACACCATGCTCGGGATCACGCCCGGGTTCGCGCGCAGCTTGGCATACTCGTCGTGGTGCTTGTTGAGCGCCCATACGCCGCCCGACATGGAGTTGCGCGTCGTGTCGTTGCCGCCCACGATCAGCAGGGTCAGGTTGCCGAGGAATTCCTGCGGTCGGGTCGGCAAGTCGTGCGTCGCCGGGTCGTGCGCCAGCATCGAGATAAGGTCCGAACGCGGCGCCTGCTTCTGCCGCTCGTAGAACAGATCGGTGAACACATGCAGCGCCTCGGTCAGCACCTCGAGGCGCTTGGCGTCGCTATTGATCTCGGTGCCTGCGTTGATGTCCACCGTGGCGACGTCCGACCAGTAGGTGAGCTTGCTCCGCTCCTCCAACGGGAAATCGAACAAGGTCGCGAGCATCATCGTGGTCAACTCGATGGAGACGCGCTGCACCCAGTCGAACGTTTCGTTGCGCGGCAGCCCGTCCAGCACCTTGGCGGCGCGCTCGCGGATCGTGGCCGAGAAGTTCTGTAGGTTCAGCGGCGCCACGATCGGCGAAACCACCCTGCGCTGCTCGTCGTGCTTCGGCGGATCCATCGAGATGAAGCTTGCGCGGCGATACTCCATCGGCACGTCGCGGATCGAGATGCCGCCGAGATCGGCACGCGACGAGAACACCTTGTGGTTGGTCTCGACCTGCATGATGTCCTTGAACTTGGTCACCGACCAGAACGAGCCGTACATGCCGTTCTCGCGCCGATGCACCGGATCCTCGCGCCGCAGTCGCTCGAAATACGGATGATAAACGTCGTCCTGGTAGAGCTTCGGGTTGGAGACATCGATCTGGTCGAGCGGCAACGACCACGCGTCGGAGGTCGGATCGTAGTGCACCGGGGCGTTCATGTCCTGTTTCTCTCTCCGTTCTTATCGTTCTGGTTCAGGCCGGGATGCGCACGGGCAGATGCGAGATGCCGTGGATGAAGCTGGAGAATACACGGGTTGGCGGGCCGACCACCTCGATGACCGGGAACCGCTTGAGGATCTCTTCCCAGAGTATCTTGAGCTGCATCTCGGCCAGCCGGTTGCCGACGCAGCGATGGATGCCGAAGCCGAACGACAGATGCTGGCGCGGCCGCGCGCGGTCGATGATGAACTCGTCCGGCCGGTCGATCGCCGCCTCGTCGCGATTACCGGAGATGTACCACATGGCCACCTTGTCGCCCTTGCGGATCATCTTGCCGGAGAGCTCGGCGTCGGCGAGCGCGGTGCGCCGCATGTAGACCACCGGCGTTTGATAGCGGATGATCTCTGGCACCATGCTCTCGACCAGCAAAGGGTTGGCCCGCAGCTTGGCCCACTCACCCGGGTTCTGGCTCAGAAACAAAAGCCCGCCCGAGATCGAGTTGCGGGTCGTGTCGTTGCCTCCGACGATGAGCAGGAGCACGTTGCCGAGGTACTCGCGGGGGGACATGTTCCGCGTCGCCTCGCCGTGCGCCAGCATGGAGATCAGGTCATTGCCCGGGTTCGCCGCGTTGACCCGTTCGTTCCACAACCGCATGAAGTAGCCGAGGCACTCGGCGAACACTTCCTCGCGCTTCTCCTCCGAATCGATGATGCCGCCGGCGTTGACGTCCATGGTCGTGCAGTCCGACCAGAAGGTGAGCTTGCGACGCTCCTCGAACGGGAAGTCGAACAGCGTGGCCAGCATGGACGTGGTGAGCTCGATCGACACCCGATCCACCCAGTCGAACGTCTCACCGCGCGGCAAGTCATCGAGAATGTCGGCAGCCCGCGTGCGGATGAGTTGTTGCAGCTTGGCGAGATTGGCGGGCGCCACGATCGGCTGGACGACCTTGCGCTGTCCGTCGTGCTTGGGCGGGTCCATCTGAATGAACATCGGCAGCTCAAGCTCGGCCGGTCGATCCAGCAACGTGATGCCGCCCAAACTCGATTCCGACGAGAACACGGATTGGTTTGTCTCGACCTGCACGATGTCCTTGTAGCGGGTGACCGACCAATACGAGCCCATCACCCCGTCCGCGCAGAAGTTGACCGGGTCATCGCGCCGCAGCCGCTCGAAATACGGCTGCCAGATGTCGTCGCGGTATAGCGCGGGATTGCTCACGTCGATCTGATCGAGCGGCTTGGACAACGCGTCCTGGACCGGATCGAAGTCAACTGGCACATTCATGGCGGTCGCTCCTCGCGGCTCCGGCGGTTCAGTGCTGGCCTTCGGGCATTCGCAGGACGATGCCGTCGAGGTCGGCGCGCATCGGGATTTGGCATGACAGCCGCGAGTTCGGCTCCGTGACGGCGGCGAAGCTCAGCATGCTCGCCTCCTGCGACCCCGGCTCGGGCAAGCCGACCTTGTCCAGCCAAGGCTCCTGAACATACACGTGGCACGTGGCGCAGGCGCACTCCCCGCCACAATCGGCATCGATGCCCGGCACGTTGTTGTCAATCGCGCCGCGCATCAGCGAGAGCCCGACGGGCACGTCCACCGGATGCTCGGCGCCGTTGTGTTCAATATAAGTGACCTTCGGCATAAACTCTCCCCTGGTCGCGGCGCCATGTCAGGCCGCGAGATCCTTCATCGATACTGACACGTCCCGGAGCCGGGCACCCGCGATTTCCTTGCGCTTGCCGATCATCGTCCGCGCGGCCATGAACTCGGGATACGCGTTGACGGCTTCGACGGCGAGAAGGCGGCTGTCCGGTCCGAGATGAAACAAGGCGAATGCTCGCGCGCCCGGGTCGCCGCGCAGGACGGTCTCGGTTGCGCCGCTGACCAGCCCCGCGATTTGCAACCGGAGATCGTATTGGTCCGACCAGAACCAGGGCACCTCCGGGGTGGGCGATGTCCTGCCGCATAGCGCGGCGGCGGCTTGCTTGGCTTGCTCGAGCGCGTTGGGAACGCTTTCTAGGCGAACCATGGTCTCGTACAGCGGAAGGGGCCGGCGCGTGCAGTCGCCAATGGCAAACACGGACGGGTCCGCCGTCCGGGCGGGCCCGTCCCCGCCGCCCCCGTTGTCCCCGGCCACGCCCCCCGCCGCCGC
>CAXUIE010000107.1:7093-9797 GCA_964250825.1 uncultured Acidisphaera sp.
ACTACCAACCACCGCCGCGCGCCCGCGCGGCGGCTGGCCCCGGCCACGACGACGCCGTTGTCGCAGGCAAGGCCCGCGGCCGCCGCTAGTTCGACATTGGGAACCGCGCCCACGCCAATCAGCGCCGCGTCGCACGCGACCAGCCGGCCGTCGGACAGGCGGACCCCCGTCACGGTTCCGTTCGAGCCCTCGAGCCGTTCGACGCCGGCCCCGAGCACGAACTCGACGCCGTGACGGCGATGCTCCTCGTAGAAGAAGCCGGAAAGCAGCGGCTGAGCGACCCGGGCCAGCAGTCGCTCCTCGCGCTCGATCACGGTAACCGCCGAGCCCAGCGCGCGGGCGGAGGCGGCGGCCTCCAGCCCGATATAGCCGCCGCCGATCACCGCGATCCGCCGGCCGGGGCCGAGCACCGCCTTCAACCGGTCAGCATCCGCGTAGGTGCGAAGCTCGAGCACGCCGTCGAGTTCGCGCCCAGCTAGCGAAAGCGGCCGCGCCCGGGCGCCGAGAGCGAGGATGAGGCGATCGTAAGCAAGGTTCTCACCCGTCTCGAGCGTCACCGTATGCTGGAGGCGGTCGATAACGGTGACGGTCGCGCCGAGCCGGAGTTCGATCGCGTTGGAAGCGTAGAAGGCAAGCGGGCGAAGCGACAGGCTGTCGTGGTCGGCCCCGCCCTTCAGCCACGCCTTCGACAACGGTGGGCGCTGATAGGGAGGCACCGGCTCGGCTCCGATCAACGTGATCGGCCCCGGCCACTTAAATTGACGCAGAACCGCGGCGACGGTGCCACCGGCGTGGCCCGCTCCGACGATCACGACGTGTTCGTCCATGGGGCTCAGGTCACCTCCGATGCCGACAGTAGCAGAATGGAGATGAATGGAGCGTCAAGCAAATCGCCTTTGGGTCCAGGTCGGCCGCGGCCTATCCTTGTCGGATGCCACCTTCTCCCAAACGGTTCCGCTTCGACACGGTCGGCGCCCTCACCTTGGCGGGACTGGCGCTGCTCGCACTTCTCGGGTGGCGGCTGTTCCCCTATTTGCAGCGCTCGCTCGCGTTCCAGGATTGTGTGGCGACGGGACGGGCCAACTGCGCGGTTGATCCGGCACATCCCACCCGCCGATGACGTCCGTGGGTCGGGTTGGTCAGCCTCGTACCTCGCGTCCGAGCGCGCGCTCGTAGACGCGGACGATGGCGCTCGTGTCGTCGGCTCCCATGCCGGCGGCGCGCGCCATGCGCATCAGGTTCATCACCTGCGGGCCGATCATGCCGGGCACGCCAAGCTGGTCGGCCAGTTCAAGCGCCAGCCGTAGATCCTTGTGGGCGAGGTCGAGCGCGAAGCCGGGCTTATACTCTCCGGCGAACGCCTTCGCCGCGACCGATCGGTATGCCCAGGAAAACCCGCTCGCGTTCTCGATCACCTGATTCAACTTGCTCATCTCAATGCCGGACATGGCGCCCAAGGCCAGCGCCTCGGCGGCGGCGGCCATGTTGCTGAAGGCGAGCTGGTTGTTGATCAGCTTGGCGACGGAACCGAAACCGACCGCGCCGAGATGGATCACCTCCTTGCTGAACGACGCGAGCAGGGGGCGCTGCGCTTCGAACACCGCTTCGTCTCCGCCGACCATGATGACGATGCTCGCCGCCTCCGCCCCGGCAACGCCGCCGCTCACGGGCGCTTCCAGCATGGAGATGCTCTTGGCGGCCAGCCCTTCCTGCACATGCCGCGCCATCTCCGGCGAGTTGGTGGAAAGATCGATAAACACGGTGCCTGGCCGCGCGTTCTCGCCGATTCCGCCTGGCCCGAGGGCGACGGCTTCGACGTGCTTGGGCATCGGCAAGGACGTGAGCACCACGTCGCATTCCCGCGCCACCTCGGCGACGCCGCCGGCCCCGGCGGTTGCGCCAAGCGCCGCACAGGCCTCGATCGCCGCCGGATCAAGGTCGAAGACGACCACCTGGTGGTTGGTGTTGCGGATGATGTTGCGGCACATCGGGCCGCCCATGTTGCCGACGCCGATGAACCCGACCTTCATCCTCTTGCCTCCTAAGCTCGCCAAGGCTCGACGACGATCTTCGCCTGGTCGCCGGGGGTCGCGAGGGCGGCGAACGCGCCGGCCACGCCATCGAGCCCGACCCGGCCGGTGAGGATGGCGGAAGCGTTGATGCGGCCTTCCGCTATGTTGCCGAGCGTGCGGGCGAACTCCTCGCCCGAGTAGCCAAGCACGAAGCGGAAATCGAGCTCCTTGGCGATGGCTCTGGCCGGTTCGAGCCGGTCGGTCTGCATGCACACCCCGACCACGATGACCTGGCTGCCGGACGGCACCGATTCGATCAGGTTTTGCAGCACGCCGGGGACGCCCACGCACTCGAACACCACCGCCCGGCCGGGTCGCGCCCCGCCCAGTTCGGCGAGGGCTCGGGCCACCCGCGTTTGCGGGACGCCGTGCTCGGCCCAGCTCGCGTGCGGGGAGGTTTGTGCCGGGTCGACGACCTGGTCAGCCCCCAGCCGTTCGGCCAGCGCCCGCCGGCCGGGCGCGTAGTCCGCAGCGATGACCGGGCCGAAGCCGCGCGCCTTCAATGCCGCGATCACGGCGAGGCCCACCGGGCCGCAGCCGAACACCGCGGCCGCCGCCGCGGTGTCCACCGCCGCGGCGGCGCCCCCGTGCGCACCCACCGCGCAGGGTTCGGTGAGGGCCCCGGGGTGCGC
>CAXUIE010000108.1:0-9731 GCA_964250825.1 uncultured Acidisphaera sp.
GGCGACCTACTCGAGGTGGTGGATCCGCGCAGCGATCCATGAATATATCCTGCACAGCTGGTCGCTGGTGAAGATGGGCACCACGGCTGCTCAGAAGAAGCTGTTCTTCAACCTGCGCCGCCTCAAGGGCCAGATGCAGGCGATTGAGGACGGCGACCTGCAGCCCGAGCAGGTCAGCAAGATCGCGACCACGCTCGGCGTGCCGGAGCAGGACGTGGTCAGCATGAACCGCCGCTTGGCCGCGCCCGACCATAGCTTGAACGCGCCGGTCCGGATGGACAGTGAGGGCGAGTGGCAGGATTGGCTGGTTGACGAAAGCGAAAGCCAGGAAAGCGCCATCGCGGATCGCGAGGAAATGAGCGGGCGCAAGGCGCTGCTGAACGGCGCGCTCAAGTCGTTGAACGAGCGCGAGCGGCACATCCTCATCGAGCGGCGCTTGAAGGACAACCCGACCACGCTCGAGGAGCTGTCGCAGCAATACGGCATTTCGCGCGAGCGCGTTCGGCAGATCGAGGTGCGCGCGTTCGAAAAGCTGCAAAAAGCGATGAAGGCGCAGATTGCCGAGCGCCGGCTGGCGTTGCAGCCCGCGGCGGCCTGACGCGGCGCGGTTCTTTCGAAGCCGTCACACCGAAGGGGCTTTTTTACGAACGCCCATGAGGTTGGGGGCGGTCAGGCCGGCGCCGCTAATTCTGGCGCTTCGGCCCACTGTCCCTGCCTTGCGGACGATTGGTCTTGGTCGACCGTGACAAGGTCGACGCCGAGACCGCGCAGGCGCTCCGCATCTGACCAGTTCGTCAGTCCCCGCACGAGCAGCTTGCAGCGCTTGGCGTGTAGCCGGGCGAGAAAACGGGTGAGCTGCACACCCGTGGGTGCGGAGATGGCGTAACTTGCCCACTCGGCGATGGCCACGATTGATCCAGGAGCCAATCCGCTCTCAACTCGTTCGACTTCCAGGTCGCTGATCTCCCGACCCACCGCCATACAGAGCGGGGACAGTTGACGAACGCAGTCTGCGATCCGGGACTCGGGCATGCCGGGCGGCAGATTGGCGAGCAGCAACACAAGGCGCTGGCGCAGGCGCGGGTCGACCTTGCGGCAAGCGTCGAGGTAGCGGTCGGTAGCCGCCCGGGTGGTGAACGCTTCAAAGCTGACGGTCACGAGCATCGGCGAGACCACGCCGCGCAAAGCCTGATCCTTCGCGTGCTCTTCGCTGAGGCGCAACAGAAAGGCATCGAGATCGATCTTTGCGGCTTCGCCGGCCGGCATTGCCGCAGCCGCCGCGTAGAGCCGAGACCCGACGACGCGCGAAAACCGCACGTAAGAGGCGAGCCGGAGCTTGCCTGCGCGGCCGTAAACCGGGTCCGCTTCCAAGCTCATCTCCGAGATTGCGCTTTCCAAGGCTTGGCGCGCCCGCTCCTGCACCTCGACGATCCTGGCCTCGAGCTTGTCGGCCAGCATGTCTGTCAAAGCGCGCGGCGTCCCGTCGGCCGGCACGGTGATCGGCGCCGTGACTGCGGCAACGTGGGCGGCCTCGGGATCATCCCCGGCGCCAATGAGCCGATGCTGGATTTCGCGGCCGATCATGGCCGCCCGGAACGCCGCCTCCTGCTCGTCGAGGCCGCTAAAGCAGATGACGAAATCCTCCTCGGCAGTGCGCGAGAACGTTTCACCCGGCCCGAGCCGTTGCCGGATCACGTGCTCGGCCGTGCTGAGCGCTCGCGCGGCAAGCTCGGGCCAGCGTTCACCCAGCCGCGCCTTGACCGCGTCCAGACCAATCAGCTTGATCTTGCCGGCCAGCCGCACCTCCTCAAGCGCACGCGTCGGCGGGTTCATCTCACGCACCGTCATAATCCGATAACGCTGCCGCTGCATTGACCGGATCATCACCGAGGTGATCTCGGCGTCGAAGCTCGAGCCATCCCGCCGAAGCGCTCGGATCGGGAGCGTGTAATCCCGGTTGTCCGCGAGCTGGCGGACGCGGGCCGCCTTCGCAGCGGGGCGGAACGCCGGGTCCACCAGCTCCAGGGACGTCTGGCCCGCGAGCTCGCCCGGGGCTACCCCGAGCATGCGGTCAAATGCCGGATTGGTCATCAGCAAACGGCCGTCCACGTCGATGACCGCCACCGCGGCGTGAACCGACACGAACACCTGCGCCAGAATCTCGTTGACGCGCGCTTGTTCCTCGACAAGTTGCTGGGTGGCGTTCACGGCGGAGAGGGTCATGGCTGGGCTCCTTCCAGGGCCGGCGGCACCGTGGTCGGAGTCGGTAAAGAAACAGTGTGCGCGAGCGAAGGGGAGGAGGACGGGTCAGAACCGTGCGATAAGGCCTACGCCCGCGATCATCAGCGCGGCCCCGGCGAGCCGACCGAGCCCGGCCGGGTGGTTCTCGAAACCAGCCAGGCCGAAAAGGTCGAGTGCGACTGACATCATCACGGCAAAGCCGATCAAGAACAATGTCAAGCTTCACCTCACGCCCTGACCGGCCGCAAGCGGGACATCGGCGGCGATCGCTGCCGCCAACCTAGGAGGTGGCTTCGCCGTGGGCCACTCCGGACTGCTGCCCGCGCCGCTTCGATGTGAGCCGCGCGGGTCGGGGCGATATCGTCTCCGCACACCGAAGGCGTGATCGCTCAACGCCGGACGCGCGAAACCGTCATGTCCGAACATCGTTGAACGAGCGGGCGCACCGGCCGCGCCGTTGGAGGAATTTGCATGCGCGCACTCGCGTGGCACGGCAAGCATGACATCCGCTGCGACACGGTGCCCGATCCAAAGATCGAGGATGGGCGCGACGCGATCATCAAAGTTACTTCCTGCGCTATCTGCGGATCGGACCTCCACCTCTACGACGGGTTCATGCCCGGCATGAAGAGCGGCGACATCATGGGCCACGAGACCATGGGCGAGGTGATCGAGGTCGGCCGGGACAACAAGGCGCTCAAGGTCGGTGACCGCATCGTCGTTCCGTTCACCATCACCTGTGGCGAGTGCGACCAATGCAAGCGGGGCAATTTCTCCGTTTGCGAGCGAAGCAACCCGAACAAGGACATGGCCGATAAGGTATTCGGCCATACGACGGCCGGGCTGTTCGGCTACACGCATCTGACGGGCGGTTTCCCCGGCGGCCAGGCCGAGTACCTGCGGGTGCCGTTCGCCGACAAGACCCACATCAAAATTCCTGAGGGCGTATCCGATGGGTTGTCCGACGAGCAGGTGCTCTTCCTGAGCGACATCTTCCCGACCGGCTGGCAAGCAGCCGTGCAGTGCGACATCGAGCCCATCGACATCGTGGCGATCTGGGGTGCGGGGCCGGTCGGCCAGTTCGCGATCCGCAGCGCGATCCTGCTTGGCGCGGCAACGGTGGTGTGCATCGACAACGTGCCTGAGCGCCTCGCCATGGCAAAGGCGGGCGGCGCCATCACCATCAACTTTGACAACGAGAGCGTGATCGAGCGGCTGCAGGAGATCACGCACGGCAAGGGCCCGGACAAGTGCATCGACGCGGTCGGGCTCGAGGCGCACACGACGCGGTCGATCGACTCCATGTATGACCGCGTGAAGCAGGCCATGATGCTGGAAACCGACCGGCCGCACGTGCTGCGCGAGATGATTTACGTCTGCCGTCCGGCGGGCGTGCTGTCGGTGCCGGGCGTGTATGGTGGCTTGATCGACAAGGTTCCGTTCGGCGCCTTGATGAACAAGGGCCTTACGCTTCGCACTGGGCAGACGCATGTCAATCGCTGGTCGGAGGATTTGCTGCGGCGCGTGCGGGAAAAGCAGATTGACCCCTCCTTCGTCATTACCCACACCGTCGGGCTCGAGCAGGGGCCGGCGATGTACAAGACCTTTCGCGACAAGCAGGATGGCTGCATCAAGGTGGTGCTGAAGCCATGAGCGCCCGTGATAGGAGCGGGCCGGCGATGACCCTGGCGCGCGGCCTCGGTTGGTTCAGCGTTGGGCTTGGCGTCGCCGAACTCCTCGCGCCCCGCGCGCTGTCCCGCGCGACCGGCCTGCGGCGCAGCGAAAGCCTGCTCGCGGGCTACGGCGTGCGGGAGATCGCGACGGGCGTGGGCATTCTGATGTCCAACGATCCAACACCCTGGATCTGGGGCCGTGTCGGTGGTGACGTGCTCGACATCGGCACGCTCGGGGCAGGGCTGTCCAACCCGCGCGCCGAGAAGAGTCGGGTTCTGGCTGGCTTGATCGCGGTGGTGGGAGTCACGGTGCTCGACGTGATCTGCGTTCGCGCGCTGCAATCCGAGCGCGACGGGCCGCGGCTCCAGCAGCCGATGCGCGATTACAGCCGCCGCACCGGCTGGCCGAGCGGGCTCGCGCAGATCAGGGGCGCGGCGCGCAAGGATTTCACGGTGCCGAAGGACATGCGCATTCCGGAGAAGCTGAGGCCCTACACGACGCAAGCGGCGCCGGCGTAAGCTCGGCGGCGTTACCCCCTGCGCCGCGGCGGCGGGTTCAGGGCTTTTCGACGTTCCAGAACACCGGGAAGCTGAACGGCACGACGCCGCGCAGGTCGGAACGCCAGGCTCCCGGCGCGCCGAATTGGCCGCCGAGCACGAACGTCACGTCCGACACGGCGGCGGCCTGCAACTTCGCGGCTAGCTCGCCTCGCATGTCCGGCGTCGCCGCCTCCGAGTAGCGGGCCAGCAAGGCCGTGATCGCCGGATCGCAGTACCATCCGGGCTGCACCGGCGAGCAGTTGAACGAGAGCAGCGGGTTGTTGAGCGGGTTCACCATATCGATCCCGTTCAACACCAAGGGTGCCACGCTCCAGCCGCCTTGGCCGACGGGCGCCCGGCTGAGTCGGGCCTGCGCCACGGTCGCGTAGTCCGAGGATCGCAGGTCCACGTTGAACCCCGCGCGGCGGAGCTGGTCCGACATCACGAGCCCGATTGGGTTCAGCAGCGCGGAGGTTTGCGCATGGAGAAAAACGATAGGCTCGTTGTGGTAGCCCGACGCGCTTAGCAGCGCCCGCGCGTGCGCCGTGCTGGCTGCCTTCAACGGCTCCGTCCCCGCCTCGGTCGTGCCGCGCGCGTCGCACATGTAGATGGACGGGCAGTAGGCGGTGACGAGGTCCGGGGGCAGCCCCAACGCTTCCATCACCTCGGGCTGCAGGATAGCCGCCTGCGCCGCGCGCCGGACCAGCGCGTTGTCAAACGGTGGGACGGCGTGGTTGATGTTGAGCACCGCCATGAACTGGTCGTCCCCGCGCGGCTCCCCGACAGTGATGGCGGGGTTGCTCCGCAGCCGCTCGATGTAGTCGAGCGGGGCGATCTCCACGTAGTCGATCTCGCCGGCCTCGAGCGCCGCGGCCTTGGTGGCGAGATCGGCGATGCTGACGAGCTCCACCCGGTCGACCTTCACCACCTTGCCGCCCGAGAGCCCGTCCGGCGGTTCGGCGCGGGGATGATAGCGCGGGTTGCGCACGAAGCTCGCGCGCTCGCCCGGACGCCACTCGTTTCGCAGGAAGATGAATGGGCCCGAGCCGATGATCTCGGGGACCGGGCTGCTCGGGTCGTGCGCGGCGAGGCGGGCCGGCATCATCACCGGGATGGTGTGGCCTGACTTGCCCAGCGCCTCGATCACGAAGGCGAAAGGCCGGTTGAGCACGAGCACGAAGCGATGGGCATCGAGGGCGTGCAGGTCGGCCGTCGCGTCCATCAGCTTGCCGCCGAGCGGCTCGCGCTTGGCCCAGCGGCGAATGGAGGCGACGCAATCCTCGGCGGTGACCGGGGTGCCGTCGCTCCATTCCAGCCCATCGCGCAGCCGAAAGGTGTAGGTCAGCCGATCCGGGCTGATCTCCCATCCTTCCAGCATCTGCGGCTTGTAGTTGCCCTCGCCGTCGACGCCGACCAGCGTGTCGAACACCATGTAGGCGAACACGCGCGTCGCATTGATGGTGGTGACGAGCGGGTCGAGCACCTGCAATTCGGTGCTCAGGGATACCCGGAGCGTGTGGCCTTGCCCTTCGGCCTTCGCCGGAAGGGTCGCCAGGAGGAGAAGGGCGAGGGCGGCCGCGAGCCGGCTCACCGCCGTTCGCCGTCAGGCCGCCGCCGAACCCTTCTGCCGGAAGTGGTCGTAGTTCTGGCCGCGGAACCAGGCCATGTACTCGCCCACCGATTGCGTCGGGAAGCGTGGCGGGTTGCCGGCGCCGGTGCAGCTTGGCAGGCACTCGATCACCGTTTCCTCGTTCGGATGGAAGAAAAACGGGATGGCGTAGCGCGCGGCCGCGGCCTTGTTGAAGGCACGGTGCGGGGTCGACAAAAAGCGGCCGTTGGTCCAGCGGTTCAGGACGTCGCCGGTGTTGACGACGAACGTCTCGGGGATCACGGGCGCGTCGATCCACGCGCCGTCCCGGGTGCGAATTTGCAGCCCCGGCACCGGGTTCTGCGCGAGCAGGGTCATGAACGTGGAGTCGGTGTGGGGGGCGATCCCGTACTCGTCCGCGCCGTAGGCCACCGGCGGATAGTGCGTCAGTCGCAGCGTGCTGAACGAACGATCACAAAGCGGCGCGAAATAGCCCAGCGGAAGATCCAGCGCGCGCTCGTACAGTGGCAGCATCCGGTGGGCGAGATCGTCCAGCGCGGCGAAGTAGCGGAGCGTGACGGGCTCGAACTCCGGCACGTCGGCGGGCCAGCGGTTCGCCGGCGCGTCACCCCGCTCCGGCTTGACGAAGAACGCCTCGTTCTCGTTCGGCTTGCGCACCGCCACGAGGCCATTGGCGCGCGTGGTGCTGCTCTTGTAGGGCAGGTATCCCTGCATACCGTCGTCGAGCTTGACCACCATCTTGCGCTCAAGCGGAAGCGCATGAAAGCGGGCCGCCGTGGCGAAGGTTTCCTCGACCAGCGACCATGGGACGCCGTGATTGGCGAGATAAAGAAACCCGACCGTCTCGTTGATCCGACGAAGCTCACCCGCCGCGTGTTCCAGCGCGCCGGTTTCGCCGGCCAGGAACGGGCCGAGATCAAGCAGCGGCAGGGTGCCCGTAGAGTTCATGACGATCTCCCTCGTGATCGGGTGCGGCGCGGCTGAAGGAGCAAGCGACGTGCCAGGCCGTCAGCTCAGCTTGACCGCGACATATCGGCCCGGCGCGTCCTCGATCGGATTGAGCCGCCGGTCCCCGGGTCGGCGGGCTGGGACGCGCGCGTCGTCGAGGGAGCTGACCCAGCGGTGCCAATCCGGCCACCAGGAGCCTGCCATCTCCGTGGCCCCCGCGAACCAGGCCTCCGGATCGGATGGCAGCTCGTTGTTGATCCAGTGATTATACTTGCCACCATCTGGCGGGTTGACGATGCCGGCGATATGCCCGGACGCGGCCAGCACAAAGCGCTTTTCGGCGCTGCCCAGCAGCTGCGTACCACGATACGTGGACTTCCAGGGCGCGATGTGGTCCTCGCGGGTCGAGATGAAATACGCCGGCACCTTGACCTTGCCGAGGTCGATCGGCACGCCGGCTATCGTGATCCCGCCGGGCTCGGCTAGCAGATTCTGTTGATACATCTTGCGCAGGTAGAAGCTGTGCATGGCGGCTGGCATCCGCGTCGAGTCGCTGTTCCAGTACAGCAGGTCGAACGGGAACGGCTCGTTGCCGAGCAGGTAGTTGTTCACCACGAACGACCAGATCAGGTCGTTGGCGCGCAGCATATTGAAGGTGGTGGCCATCTCGGTGCCTTCGAGATAGCCTCGTTTGTTCATCTTGTCCTCGAGCGCGTGCAGCTGCTCCTCGTCGATGAAGACGCCGAGCTCGCCCGCCTCGCGGAAGTCCATCATGGTGACGAAGAACGTCGCCGACTTGATCCGATCGTCGCGCCTTTCCGCCATCCAGGCGAGCGTGCTCGCGAGCAGGGTTCCGCCGAGGCAGTAGCCGATCGCGTTGACTTCGCGCTCGCCCGTCGCCTTCTCGATCGCGTCGAGCGCGGCGAGGTAGCCGTCCGTCATGTAATTGTCGAAGCTCTTGTCGGCGAGCTGCTCGTCGGGGTTCACCCAGCTGATGACGAACACCGTGTGGCCCTGCGAGGTGGCCCAGCGCACGAAGCTGTTTCGCGCGCGCAGATCAAGGATGTAGAACTTGTTGATCCAGGGCGGCAGGATCAGCAGCGGGCGCTTCAGCACCGTTTCCGTCATCGGGTCATATTGGATGAGCTGCATCAGGTCGTTCTCGTAGACGACCTTGCCCGGCGTGACCGCGATGTTCTCGCCAAGCTTGAACGCCTCCATGTCGGTCATCTTGATGCGCAGCTGGCCGCGGCCGCGCTCGAGATCGCCGAGGAGGTTGTTCAATCCCTTGAGGAGATTCTCACCGCCGGTTTCGGCGGTCTTGCGCAGCACCTCGGGGTTGGTGAACAGGAAATTGCTCGGGCTCATCGCGTCCATGAATTGGCGCGAATAGAAATCCACCTTCTGCGCGGTCTTCGGGTCGAGGCCGTCCACATGCGTCACCACGTCCTGCACGTAGCGCGCCGACAGCAGGTAGGACTGCTTGATGAAGTCGAATACTTCGCTTTCGCGCCAGGCGTCGTCCTTGAAGCGGCGATCGCTGGATGGCGCGCTGATGACCGGCCTGCCCTCCATTCCCATCACGCGGCTGGCCGTGTTCTGCCACAAGGTCAAGTAGTCCTGCCAGAAGCCGATCTGCGCCTGCATCAGCTGCGCCGGGTTCGCCATCAGCCGGGCCGTCATCTCGATAAACGCGCTTCCGATATTGAGCGGGTCGGGGCTCGACTGTTCCTGCGATTGCCGCTTGAGCCAGTCGCCGACAATGCGCTGCGACCGCTCGGCCACGTCGGCCATGTTGCGCGTGATCACCGCCGGATCCGGCAGCTTCAACGCGGGTGCCTCGGTCTTCCCAAGCTCGGCCATGGACATCCTTTCCCCGCGCATCCGCACCCGCTAGACCTTGGGCAAGCGTGGAGCGAGTTCGATCTATGATCAGCGGAAGCGAGGTGCCATGCCCCGGGGTTTTCTCCCGGTTCGAAGGCCAGCACCGCGTCCTCCTCCCTCCGGTAAAGAGGGAAATGCCCGGCAGGGTTTCAATGGTTTTTGCCATGCTCATGATGCTGGGCGGCTGCTCGGCGGTGCCGAGTTCGATCAACCCGGTGGAGTGGTGGCACGAGCTGCAGGGCGGCGCCATCGCCGCGCAGCGGCCGCCGACTTCCTCCTCCTCATAGCCCTGCTCGGCTTCCTCGGCGGCGAACTCGGTCTCCGAGCGGATGTCGATGCGCCATCCCGTCAGCCGCGCGGCCAAGCGCGCGTTCTGCCCTTCGCGGCCGATGGCGAGCGAGAGCTGGTCGTCGGGGACGATGACCGTGGCCTGCCTCCCGGCATCGTCGACGAGCACCTCGCGGACACGCGCGGGCGACAGCGCCTTGGCGACGAAGCGGGCAGGCTCATCGTTGTAGGGGATGATGTCGATCTTCTCGCCGCGCAACTCGGAGACGACCATGCGCACGCGCGAGCCGCGGGGCCCGACGCATGCGCCGACGGGGTCGACGCCGTCGACGTGGGAGACCACGGCGATCTTCGAGCGGTAGCCGGGCTCGCGAGCCACGCCGGTGATCTCGACGAGGCCGTCGGCGATCTCCGGCACCTCGAGCTCGAAGAGCGACTTGATGAGCTCGGGGTCGCGGCGGGAGACGATGATGCTCGGGCCCTTCGTCGAGTTCGAGACGTCCTTGATCACCGCCTTGATGCGCTGCGAGTGGTCGTAGCGCTCGCCG
>CAXUIE010000109.1:0-9621 GCA_964250825.1 uncultured Acidisphaera sp.
CTATGATCCGACGTACGAGGAGAAAGGCATCGACTATCCGATCGGCTACGTGCGCTGGACGGAGGAGCGCAACCTCCGTTGCATCGTGGACATGATCGGCGCGGGCCAGCTGGATCTCGAGCCGCTGATCTCCAAGGTGGTGCCGTTCGCGGAAGCGGCGGAAGCCTACGCGAGAGTGCAGAACGGAACCCTGAGCGGACTCGGCCTGTTGTTCGGCTACGAGCCCGGGCCGCCCTCTCGTCGGATGACGACGCGGCTGCCGGTTTCCGGACCCGCGCCCGGCACGGGCAACGTGCGCTTGGGCGTGATCGGCGCCGGCAATTACGCCAGCAGCATGCTTCTGCCGCATCTGGCGCGCGACGGGCGCGTCCGTTTGCAATCGGTCGCGACCGCGACCAGCCTTTCCGCCGCTAATGCCGCCAAGCGTTTCCGCTTCGCCGAGCAGACGACCGACTACCGGGAACTGCTGGCGCGCGACGACATCGATGCGGTCGTGATCGCGACGCGCCACAGCGAACATGCGCGCATGGCCTGCGAAGCGTTGCGCGCCGGAAAGGCCGTGTTCGTGGAAAAGCCGCTCGGCGTTCGCCGCGAGGAACTCGCCGCGGTCATGGCGGCCGTGAACGAGACCGGCAACGACCGGATCACCGTCGGCTTCAACCGGCGCTTCTCGCCGATGCTGCGCGCGCTGAAATCGGCTTGGCCCCGTCGGAGTGCGCCGCACGTGCTGCGCTATCGGGTGAACGCTGGGCCGCTCGCTTCCACGAGCTGGTATGGCGATCGCGCTTCGCAGGGTTCGCGCTTCGTCGGCGAGGGCGGCCACTTCCTCGATTGCGCCGCCTACTGGCTGGAAGCCGAACCGATCTCGGTGCAGGCAACCGCCGCAGGCGACGACCCAGACAACGTTCTCGCGATCTATGGCTTCGCGGACGGGTCGCGCGCGGAAATCGCCTATCTGACCGAGGGCAATGCGCGTTTTCCGAAGGAGCATCTCGAGATCACCGGCGAGGGCAAGGTCGCGTTGCTCGACAATTTCAGGCGGGCGGAGGTTTGGCAAGGCCGCAAGACGTGGCGGACCGTCTCACGCCTCGCCATCGACAAAGGCCAGAAGGCGGAGGTGGCGGCGTTCGTGGACGCGGTCGCGCGCGGTCTGCCAATGCCGATCCCGCTCGGGACGCTGCTCGCAACCAGCCTGGGAACGGTGCTAACCGCCGAGGCGGCCCAGACGGGCAGGACAACGCCGATCGATCCCGGCTCCTTGCTGGACGATGGGGCAGTGATCCCGGAAGGCCAGCCCACGATTCTCGCAACCGTCGGGGGCGGCTAGCCGGAATCAGCCCGACATTCTCCAGTGCCGCGCGGTTCCCCCAGATGAACACGAAAGCTCTCAGGGTCGCCGTGCTCACCAATCAGGTGATGCCCTACTTCGCGCACACCTTCGAGGCGATCGCAACGCGCGTCGGGCATCTCCGGATCATGCCTTCGGTGATCTTGGAGCCGGACCGCCCATGGCAGCCGCAATGGCGCGCCCTCGACGTGCAGGTGCAGAAGACAATCACCCTCTCCGGGCTGCACAAACATCCCAAGTTCGACGCGAGGAAACACATCCACGTCTCGTATGACGTGTTGCCGAACCTGCTCCGGTTCAAACCCGACGTGGTGATCTCCCATGAGCTTGGGTTTCGGACCTTGCAAGCGCTGATATGGCGATGGATGCCTACCTGGCGGGGCCACAGGCGCCTTTACGCCTGGGTTCGCGAGTCGACCCACATGGCGGTCGGCCGTGGCCGCTTGCGGAGCATCCTGCGATCATTGATTCTGGCGAACGTCGACGGCGTGTTCGTGAACGGCAACGACGGGCGTGACTACGTCAGGACTTTCTCCGTGCCAGAAGATCGCATCTTCATCTGGCCGTCTGTCGTGCCGGTGGAACCGTTCCTTGGCCAACCGGAGCAGCGCCCCCCGGAAATCAGTCGCCGCCTTCTGTACATCGGTCAACTCATCCAACGAAAGGGCCTCCTGCCGTTCATCGATGTCCTGGCGCGATGGGCTCGCGACAACCCAGACCGGCAGATCTCGATGTTGGTCGTGGGCGATGGACCGCAACATCAAGCCCTGGTGTCGCTCGCCACCCCTGCGAACCTGGCGCTCGAGTTCACGGGAAGCATCGATTACGACGGCGTGGCGCAAACCTACTCAGCAGCCGGCGTGCTCGCCTTCCCAACCTTGGGCGACGAGTGGGGCATGGTGGTCAATGAGGCGCTTGCCTCGGCGATGCCGGTCCTTGGCAGCGTGTTCAGTCATGCCGTGCTCGACCTGGTCGAGGAGGGCGTTACGGGTTGGCGGTTCAGCAGCGACAACGCCGAAAGCACCTACGAGGCCCTGAACCGGTTGTTCGCGACGTCCGATGAGCTGCTCGCCGACATGCGGCGGAACTGCCGCAATCGCGGCCGCGCGCTGACACCCTCGTTCGCGGCCAGCGAAGTTCTTGGTGCGATTGCCACCCCTGCCACCAGCCAGTCGGCGAAAGTCGGGCTTGCGAAGACGGAACCGACGTGAGGCGCTAGGCCCGCAGGCGCCGCAGAACAGGTCCGTAGCAAGCATCTTCCGAAAAACGCGCGCGCGCTTCTTCGAGCGCGGCCTCTTGAAGCTGTTTTCTCAGGGTCGCCTCGGCTAGCAACCGCGCGCAAGCCAATGCAAACAGATCCGCTTCGTCGGCTAGCAGAAAGCATGCGCCTGCGAGCCGTTCAAACCCTTGAGCACCGACCGACGTGCTCACGATCGCCCGGCCATGGCACATCGCCTCGACCAGCTTCACTTTCTGCCCACTACCGGCCCGTAGCGGTACGACGCAGGCCGCGGTGCGATGATAAACCGGGGTAAGGTCGTCCACCCGCCCGACCAGGGCGACGTTGTCGGGAACGGTGGCGACGCGGCCGGCAACCTTGCCGTAGACCGAAAGCCGTGCTGACGGCCGCAAGCGAAGCAGTCGGGGCCACACGTCGCGCAATAACCAGTCGAGCCCCGCGACGTTCACCTCGTTATCGCCGCCCACGAACATGATCGTCTCGGGGTCGGGCTCGGCGTTCGACGGCCGAAGCGGAAACGATATCGGCATGAGCAGGATCTGCTTGTCAGGCAGAAGGGAGCGCAGCAATTCGGCCTCCGTCTCCTGCACCGAGAGAAGCGTATCCGCGTGGGACAGATCGGCCAGTTCTCGCTCGCGGGGTATCGGCGCATGTGGCAGCGGCAGCCCGGTCGCACGAAAGCTGTCGTCGCGGGCGAAAAAGATGTCGTGGACCATCGTGAGTCTTGGCTTGCCCGCGAAGGATCCCAAATCGAGACCCTCCGCGAGATAGAAATAGTTGGCGAACGCGGCGTCCGGGCGGAATCGTCGCGCGGCCCACCGGATCGCCCGACTCTCGCCGGCGTCCATCGGCCCGATGTCCCAGAAACGGTCGCCACCCCCGACCCCCGCGCGGGATCGACGCCGCGGTCTGGCCGCTATCACCCGGGCGGCGCGGACCCACACGGAGGGGGCATAGCGCACCACCCACGGCCCGACCCGAAAGCCGCCCGCGAGAAGGATGGCGTCGAAACCGGAGCGGTCCAGTTTCATCCGCGCGAACGGTTTGCGCCCGAGCCCGCGCAAGGAGGTGATGAGCAGGACAACGCGGACGCCATTGGCACGAAGGTAATCAATCAAGGACCGCACGTGCGCCGAATTGCCGGCGAACCTGTCCTGCATCATGTGCCGGCTGAAGATCAGCAGCGTCGGACCGGAGGGGGCCATTATCACACCGCGACGGAAGCCGACGCGGGCGGGCCCGACCTGTCGCGGGCCGCCTCGAACAGCACCATCGCAACCGTGACGCCGAGCATCAACACCGAGCTTGCGATGACCGCCCATACGCATCCGATCAGGCCGTATTGCCGGGCGAGCACGAAGCTGATCGGCAGCTTCAGCAGCACGCCGGCGAACTGCATGACGCTGCGAAGCGCCTGTTTGCCCGTGCTGGTCAGCACGTCCGCCGTTATGAAGAAACAGCCGGTAAGCAGCGGCATCACCGAAAGCCAGAGCATGATGCCCTGCACCGCCCTGTAGCGCTCACCCAATAGCAGCGGGACGTAAGGTGTCAGCACCCAGAGTGCCAGCGGGATCAGCAGCCCGATGCCGATCACGGGCAGTAGCACGCGCTTGGCCAGCGCGAGGCTCGACCGGACTCCGTGCGCGCCGCGCTTGAAAAAGCGCGTGATCATGATGCCGACGATGCTCCAGATCGGCGTGGAGGCGGCGTCGGTGATGCGCGTCGCGGCGGCGTAGAGGCCGCCCGCCTCGGCCGATATCAGCCTATTAATCAGTGGCTTGTCCATCTCGTAGTAGGCGATCTGCGCACTGGTGGAGAGGGCGAAGAACACGCCCTCGCGCAGCCAATGGCCGCGGATGATGGGCGGCAGCGGTCCGAGCTCCCTCCACAACGGAATAACGGACGCAAGCGCGCCCAAGGCAGTGGCGGCGAGGTAGGCGAGCGACCAAGCCAGCACGCTCCCGGCCGGCAGCAGGGCGGTCGCGGCGATCACCGCGACCAGGCGCGTGATATTGACGGCCATCTGCGACGTCACGTGCCGCCACAAGCGATCCACAGAAAGGTGCGCGACCGCCATCACCCCGTTGATCCGGAACAGGAGGGCGTCCGACAGGCAGATCGCGAGCGCGGCCACGACGGGGAGGCCGGGGCTGGCCAGCGTGATCGTGAGCACGAAGCTCGCGATCATCAGGGCCGGCGCGCCCACGAGCAAATTTCCGAGCGCGCATCGGATGCCGGTGCGCAGATCGACATCGCCGCGACTCACCGATTTCGGCAGCATCACCTCCGCGCCGAGGGCGCCCAAGGTGGAAAGGATGAGCGAGGTCGAAGCCGCAGCGACGAACATGCCGTATTGCGCAGGGCCGAGAAAGCGCGCGAGCAGGACGAAATAGCCCGATTGCAGCAGGAGCCGGAGCGACATGCCCGACAGCATCTTGCCAAACCGGCGGAGAACTCCGTCGGGCGCCATCGCAACGTGTCTGCCAAGCCGGGCGGCCTCCCATGCGAGACCGGCTCTGCGCCGCAACTGCAATTACTGACCTCTTCGCCGTCCTAAAATCGACTGTTCGCTTGAGCGCAAGCCATGGTGGGCGGCGCGCGTAAAAAGGGCCAGGTTTGCGGTAATTAGGGGCGCACCCGTCCTATAGGTCATCTGACCCGGGCCACGCGACCCAGGTGCGTATGTGCCTGCAACCGCGCCCCGGATCAAGTTATTCCGCTAATGAGTGCCAAACAGATCGTAGGCGCCCTGGCTCTGATACCCGGCCAGCCCAATCCCGGAGGTCTGGATGGCAGTGATCCCGAGCGAGGCGGCGGCCGAGGCCGCGCCCGGCGTGACGCTTCCGGCGGAGAAGCCCGGATCGCCCGCGACCGAGTGGGAATCGAACGCGCTCCCCTTCATCTGCCAATGAGCAAGGTCGTAGAGGTATTCGTTGGCGGCCGATATCATGAACGAGCTGTTGCCAAGCGCCGGGCCGGAATACAGGTTGTTGTTCCAAGACGCGGCCCCCGCAGAACCGTCCACCAGCGCCGCCGCCGTGGATCCAGTTTTGCTAAGCACGACGATGTTGTGCGTGAACGCATTGTTCGCCGTCGGCCGCGAGCCGGCGCCCTGCCAGTTGGAAGCTTGCACCTCCAAGGCGATGCCCGAGTTGCCGGTGAGGACGTTGTTGCTGACCGTGTTGCTCCATCCCGAATGGATGAGGATGCCGCCGATGCCGTCGTGGACGATATTGTTCGTGACCTGCACGCCGCTGGCGTAGTCGTCGAGGTAGATGCCGAAACTCACCAGAGCCGCCGATGGAAGGAACTGCAGTTGCGGCTGGTCTGCTGTTCCCGTTGCAAGCGTGTTTCCGATGTCATTGAATGAAACGATGTCGTTGGTTAGGCTTTGCTGCTGGCCGGTAATCATGATCCCGCCGCCATCCGCGTTCTGCATGTTGGCGTTGCTGACCTGGTTATAGCTGATCGTATCCCGGAACGAGGCGTCGCTCGCGCCGACGACCGACCCACCGCCGATGCCGAAGGCCGCGGTGTTCTGAATCAGATTGTGGGTGAAGCTGTCATCCGAGGCTCCGGTGAACCAGATGCCGCTGCCCGTCGTATTCAGTTGCCCGACATCGTGGATCCAGTTGCCGCTCACGGTGACGAAGCTGGAGCCGGGGTCGAGACGGATGCCGGATTGATCGGTGTTGCTGATTTCGCTGCCGTGGATCTGGTCCTTTGTGCTGCTGCCGGAGACGTGGATGCCAACGCCGGTGTTGGCGATGGTAACTCCCGTCACGGTGACCCCGCTCGCGTTGTTGAGCGATAGGCCCGTCCCGTTGGACGCGGTGCCGGTCAGGGTGAGGCCGCCAATCGTGATGTTGCTGGCGTTGGCGATTGAAATGATGCTGTCGAGGCGGCCGGCGCTGACACCCGCGCCGGTAAACCCGCTCGGAGCCTTGAAGCTGACCGTGCCGCCGGACGGATTGTAAAACCACTCGCCGGTCGCATCGAGCAGGCTCGGCGCGTTGAACAGGAAATAGCGACTGCCCGCTCCGATTTGATATTCCGCGTCAGACGCCAGCGTGATCGTGTCCGTCTTGTAGTTGATGGAAGCGACCGGCAGGACCGAGTTGCTCCACCCATTCTGGCCAAACACGCTGACGTAAAGACCGGACGTGCTCGAAAGCTGCGGAATGTCCCCGGGGTTGAACTGGATGGAGCGATACGTGTTCTGCCCCGGCAGGCTGCTCGCCGCCGCCAGCCATCCTCCCGTAACGGGATTCGTCGGTGAAGCGTTGGGGTAACGCGCATGGGTTTCTCGAACGCCGTTCAAGAACAGATCGCCAGCGCCGCCACCCGATGGGAACGCGCCGGCGGGGGCCTTTGCCGTCCATACCCCTGTTGCCGACTGTGACCAGCCGGTGATCTGCGGGCCGCCATGCAGCACGGCCCCTTGCCCCTGGTAGGCCAGCCAGGATTCACCGTTGTCCTTGGCGGTCAGGTCCAATGACTGGCTCAGGTAGTACTCACCACCTTCCACGTACGTCGTGCGGGTGTCGGGGCTGGCCCGCATGGCGCTCTGGGCGCGTGCGAGGGTCGCGAACGGGCCATCGGTTCCCGCCGCGTTCGGGGCGGCGAGGCGACCGGACCAATGGTCATTGCCGTTCACCGCGACGTAAAATGCTTTCGCCAACGGCGGCGCGGCCGCCGAGGATGCCGAGGGTGCCGCCTTGGTCGCCGCCGGCGCAGCGGGCCGCGAGGACGCCGGTGTGGTCGCGGCCGAGCCGACCTTGGCGACGGCAAGGGTCAACGTTTGGACGCTCGCCCCGGCCGTTGCGCCAGTCGCGCCCGCCGGGGATGACGTTTGCGAAGCCGTCGCACCCGAACGGATGATCGTCTGAGCCGCCGACGTGAAAGACGGCGATGCGGGTTTTACGGTCGGGGAAGGAGCTAGCACCGATGCTGGAAGGGAAATGTCCGCAAGCGCGGCAATGGCGGGAGCGGACGGCCGAATCTTTCCGGTTGTTGCCGCATGCGGGACAATCACGGACGAGGTCGGCAGGGCACCCGGGGCTGAACTCGCCGCTGGGGTGAACGAGACGACCTGGGTAGGGCTGGCCGAAGGCTGACCGGACACCGGTTCGGGAACACTCGGGCTCGCCAACTTGCTGTCGATCGGCAGCTTGTTGGAATCAAGGCTGCCCGTCCGTCCACCGGCCGGCATCCAGGCCGCGGTTCCGGCGGACATGAGCGCCACCGGCCCGAGGAAAGCCAACGTTGGGAGGAGATTACTCAGCGGAGAATCGAACGATCCCTCGGACGGGAAGCCGGCTGGAAACGCGGCCGAGTTGCGCTTATGAACACTCATGACAAGCTCCGAGATACGTTGTCCTCTTTTGAGACAAAGACTCAAAAGAAAGACTAATCTCGAAATCACGAAACGGTGTTGTTGAGCTACTCGGCCGCGGCTAGCACTTCCATCGGCGCGGCTTGCGCATAGGTTCGCACGGCACCTCCGAACTGCTCGAAGATGCCGCGGGAGGTCGGATCTATCTCCCAGTCGTACTCCGGATGCCATTGCACCCCGATGGCAAAGCCGGGGGCGTTCTCGACCCGCACCGCTTCAATCGTTCCGTCCGGCGCCGTCCCTTCCGGAACCAGCCCCGGCGCCAACCGGTCCACGCCTTGGTTATGCAAGGAGTTCACCGGAATCTCGGTGACACCGGCGAGTCCATGAAGCCAGCTTCCCGGCGTCACGCGGATCGCGTGGGCCTTGCCGATCCTCACTTTCGACGATGACTGCATCGGGGTCGAATGGTCCAGCCGATCCGGCAGGTCCTGCAACCGTTGATGGAGCGAGCCGCCGAGGGCGACGTTCATCTCCTGGAACCCGCGGCAAATGGCCAGGATCGGCACCCCTCGGGCGATCGCCGCCCGGATAAGCGGAAGTGTGGCGCCGTCGCGCATCGGATCTTCCGGCGTTCCCTCCGCGTGCGGCGGCCCGCCATACAGGCTTGGCTGCACATTCGACCGGCTGCCGGTGAGTATGATGCCGTCGAGCCGCGAGAGGAGCGTCGCGGCGTCGGCCATCGAACCGTTGGCCGGGATCAATACCGGCACCGCGCCCACCAGCTGGTCCGTCGCCCGAATGTAGGTGTCGGAGGCGGCGTGGTTCGGCATCCCGAAAATGCCGAACTGCTTGGTGCAGCAGCTAATCCCTATGAGCGGCTTCATGTCTATGCTGCGATCTTAGGCCTTCGCGCGCGGTTTGCGACCACTGCGTCAAAAAAAGGTGCGGCGCACCTGCTAGCCGCCCGGGCGGAGCGGGGCACCGCCTGGGAGCGCCTGATCGACGAGGTCGAACAACGCTTCGTTGAACCGGCCGCCCAATTGGACGTCGAACAGCGTGACGCGGGTTTCCTGCCGCTGCGCGTCGAGCACTGTCCACTGCCGAAGCGTGAGCGGGTTGTCGGCGAGCACTAAGGTCAGGCTGCCATCGGCGACGCTCGCGGTCCGGACAAGAGTGATGGATATGGCGCCGGGTTGCCGCTGCATTGTGGTCACCTGCACGGGCCCCGAAAGGCGGACCTGATCGGCCAGCAAAATCCCGAGCGGTGTTTGCGAGAGCGGGATGTTGCTGGTTTGCCCGAGCTGAGAGTCGTGAAACACCAGCATTCCCTTGCCTGCCACGAGCAGCAGCGGGCTCGGCGGGTCGTACTCGAAGCGCATCCGGCCGGGCCGCTCGAGCCAGGCCGTTCCCCGGCTGGAGCGGCCATCGGGGGCGATCTGGAGGAACCGCGCCTTGAGCGTGCGAACGCCGTTCAAGTAGCTCTCGATCTGCGCCACGGTCGCCGGGTCGGCTCGTTGCGCGCGAGCCGCGGCTCCGGCGAGCAGCAACGGCGCGGCGGCGAGGAAGGAGCGGCGTTTCATGGACGCGGATGTGGCGCGGCCCGCCCCGTTTTGCAACGGCGCCCGCCCGTACTCGGTCGCCTGGCGGAGCGCCGCTCCGGCCACCAGCGGGCACAGTGGCACGGCCGCGGCGAGC